>CAZHTX010000295.1:0-7529 GCA_964535475.1 uncultured Pirellulaceae bacterium | reverse complement strand
CACCAAATCGGCTTGTTGCTCGGGGGCCATGTTTTGGGCCGCCAAATGTCTTAGCGTCGGACCCATCGCAGGCTCATGACCAGCAAAATTGCCTACGAATTTGCCAACAAAACGGCCGGCGAGCTTGTTGAGCCGCTGCTGATTCTTGCCACCACTGATGGCGGCAACCAAGGCTGGCCCAAAGCCCAGGCCGACAGTCTCCACAAACGCAAAACAGCTGGTAGCAGTGCTCTGAAAACCCTTCCATAACTTCTGCCAAGTCCAACGCTCCAGCCTGCCAGCAATCATGTCTTGTTCGAGCTCGTTGTTTTCCTCGCGGAGACCCTCGAACAGTTTGAATTTTGGTTTCAATAATACCGGCACATGCGACTTGCCGCAGCTCGCGGCCAGCGGTACGTACTCGATCGGCATCCCAAAAAATCCGGCAAAACCGCCCGTCTCGATCATCTCGCTGGTCGCTTCCAACTGACGACGAATGCGTTCCGAGCGGACGTCGATGCAGAAAGTTAGCTGAGCCATTTTTCGCGACGGTTGCGCTTGGCTGGCTCGCTTTTCGGTTGCCTGATCGGCCAGCCTGATGGAACGCAATAAATTACGACGGAAAGCGATCTCGCTGGCGGTCAGCAACAGATAACGTAATTGCGAATCATCGTCAGCGGTGACCGCAGGCGAACGTTGTGTGCGTACCGTTTTTCCGACCAGCGAACTCCAATTCACTCGCAAAGATTTGGCCTCCGCCAACGCCGCGTCGTAAGCCAAACGAATCGCCAGTAGGCACATCAAGTCCGGTTTCGCTCCGTTGCCTTCGGCGGACCAACTTGTTTGATACTTCGTCCAAGCACTCCAGCCGGGGATCGAAAATGCTTGGCACAGCAAGAAATCCAACCACATCGACGAGGGAATCCCCAGACGCGAAAGCAGACGCGTGATCGTGGCTTCCGGAGTCAGCGGTAACTCGGCGACAAAACGACGGAACCCTTTTAAACCAAGAATCTCAATGTTGCGATCATGCTTGGCGGCGGTTCGCCAAGCTTGAAACAAGGACCATGTTTGATAAGGACTCGACCAAGTCGCTTGGCCTTGGTCGTAATGAGCCGAACAGTATTTAGAAACCTCTTCGCGAATAGCTTCCGACCAGTCCAAGCTGGTCGCCGAAGTGGCATATTCGGCGATGGTGCGAATCTGGCGGTTGGGGTTGGTCGTCTGGGGAGCAGCACTTTGTGTCGAGGTTGGTGGCAAAGTCAGCAATAAGTTCGAGATCTCTGCCGCGGTTAACTGCATACCATGTTTATCAAACTGACGCTCCGTGATCGCTTGCTCAATATCACCGAGCCCAAAACGACCTTGCTGGTACTCAGCCGCATAATGGGTCAGCGGCATTAACGTTTCGCAATCGGAAAACGTTTGCAAGAACTTCCGCGCATCCATAAATGAACGCGAAGACAAGCCCGCATAGGGATTCACCGCCACGTAGTCCTGCAATGGCCAAACCGGCGCGATCACTTCGGCGACTTGCTGCACGACATCTTGGATCTGTCGCGTAACCTGAGTCGAAATTTCCGGCTTGGCGGCACACAGCGGTTGGCTTTCGCACGCGGAGGACTGTAAGGTTTTCATCACAGAGGTATTTCCTAGCTGGACAGTAAAGAGCCGAAAAGCCGACGCAGCGTGCTTTCGATATAGAATCCGTTCAAAGCGTGAATGTGCCATTTGCTCAGCCGGTGAGTTTGTCGCTCAAGCGATAGGGCCATTTGCAAGCCCAGCAAGCCAGCAAAGCCGATCAGCACGCATAACGCCGTGATCCAACTCACCACCGGCATGGTGAGCGCGGGTAGGCTGGCGGTCACCAAGTGGTCAATCAACATGAAGCTGGTCATATAGATCAGCAGCAAGCCGGCGGAGAGAGCACCCGCTCGGATCGCCAACCGCCCGCTGCCAGTTTGAAACGCTTGCGCGACCCAAGCGGCCAGCGATAGACAAAGCACGCCGCCCAGCAAGACCCCGCCCTGTTTCTGCAACGGATTAATGCCCAGCAGCAACAAGACCAAGGCGAACATCCCGGCGACCAGGCAAGCGGCCGCGGCAAATTGGCCCCAGCTGACTCCGCGTGATATCGCTCCGCGGTTTATCGCGTCGCCGGTTATCGCGCCGCGGTTTATCGTTGGGCGATGCAAGTCGCTGACCGGTAAGCGATCGCTGATCACGCTGCCGCTACGAAGAAAGGCGTGAGCCTTGTATAACGAATGCGCGATGATGTGCAGCATGGCCGCCGAGTACGCTCCCAGCCCGCACTGCAACATCATGAAACCCATTTGCGCGATCGTCGAATAGGCTAATGTTTTCTTGACGTTGGTTTGAGTGATCATCACCACCGCGGCAAAACATACGGTAAAACAACCAATCAACGCCAACGTGGTCAAAGCGACGGGCGTTAGCGAAACCAGGGGGCTGGTGCGGATCATCAAGTACCCACCCGCGTTGACAATGCCCGCGTGCATCAGAGCCGATACGGGCGTGGGCGTCTCCATCGACTGCGGCAGCCAAGTGTGAAAGGGGAATTGAGCCGATTTGCTGCAGCCGGCGAAGACCAGGAGAAAGGCGGCAACTTGCAAACCGGGCGTTACGCCGGCGAGCCCCGGGATGGCGGCGAATATCTCCGCAAACTCGGCCGTGCCAAACTCCGCGTAAACCAGCCCGGCCGCGGCAATCAATGCGACATCGCCCATACGACTGATCGTAAATTTCGTAAACGCGGCTCGCCGCGCCGCCGGACGATCGCCGTAATGCATCAACAACTGGTGCAATCCCAAACTGGTCAGCACCCAAGTAATCACCAGCATCGGCAAGTTGCCTGAGACGACCATCAAGGAAACCGCCCCGATTGTCACGGCCGTCCAGCGAAAGTAACGTCCCTGCCCGGGCTCGCCATCGAGATAGCGAATCGAATAGCGGCAAATCACAGCGCCGACGAGGCTGACCATCGCCAGCATCAAACTGGCAATCGTGTCGTAGTACACGGTGACTGCCACAGGCGAGTCGGGCCAGAGGGGAAATCGCAGCGACTGAACGGGTTGCAGAACACCGCTCGCCAGCGCGACCGCCGCGGCAGTGGTCATTACCGCTTGCCAGGTCACCAACAGCGTCACAGATTGGCGAAATGGATGTACCCACCGATTGGCCCAAACGTTTGGCAGGCCAACGAGCGCGAACAAGCTGACCGCGGGCAGCGTTACCAAGAATGCGAGCCAATCACCCATGTTGCGAACCTTAAGTGGCGTATCGAGATACGCAAAAACTAAAGCACGAAATAAATGTCGTCAATGGGTTTTCGTCATTTAATCTTGGGCGACTTGAGCCGAGAGCTGGTTGTCAGCGGGGAATTTGCCCATATTCGGCTGTTTGTCGCGATAAAAAAGCGAAGCGAAAACCTGTTTCGCGGGTGCAACATTGATATATTGGAAAGAGACATCCTGAGTGCGGACGATTCGGTGCCGAGATTCGGGCCCATCGCGGAACGAGATGATGAGTAAATCATGAATGAGACTGCCGCTGGACTTCCGGCGGGGGCTGAAAACGAGCCACCAAATAATCGCTGGACGTTCTTGACGAATCACGCCCACGTGTTGATCGTGCTAAATGCCAACCCCGACTTGGTGCTGCGTGAGGTAGCTGTGCGGGTGGGTATCACCGAGCGAGCTGTGCAGCGGATCGTGCAGGATTTGGAGACCGACGGCTTTATTCAGCGAGAGCGGGTGGGTCGCAAGAACCATTATCAGGTGTTGACCAAGAAACCGCTTAGGCATCCGCTCGAGGCCCATCGACGGATTGGCGACCTTCTACAGTTAATTACGGGTTAAGTGTGTAAAGTTTACAAAATTACTGGACTGCGACCGGGACGGTTGCGTACGATTCGAGCGGATTGGGGAGAGGTTGCTGGGAGGTCCGATGATGGCGATCATCAAAGCACCTTATCCCCCAAGTAGAGGTGGCTGATGTGGGAGCAAATGTTGCAGCTGTTGTTCGTGCCGACGGTGCAGGCTGTGCTGGGAATAGTGGTCCTGTGCATCCTGATTGCTGTTGGTTTTTGGCTCGTGTCAAGCTTTCGGGATCGCGCCACCGAAGACCGGCTGGAGCCCGTTGAGAGGCTGGCAAACTTCCAAGAAATGCAGCTCAAAGGTGACATTAGCGAGGAGGAATTCCGAACTATAAAGGCGTCGATGGTACGGCGTCGCGGCACAACCGCTGTGCAAGAGGATTGAACGATCTAGGATGGATGGTTCGATTATCTCCGAAACAGATGGCTGTCCGGTTTGCTCCGGTGTCCGCTGGTGTCAGAGAAGGCCAATTACCGCTGGGGTCCGGATTGACCTCGCAACCTCATTTGCTCTCGCTGGCAGATGAGTTCACTATATTAAAAACGATCGGCTCGAGCTTCGCGGACAAGGAAGCCCCGGAATTTGTATTCGAGCTGTGGACACCCTGTCCGTAACACAGCAAGGAGTCGTGTATGTCCTCGAAGGAAATCACCGGTGGTCGTCGCAGCAGTGGGACGACCAAGAAGAATGCGTTTTGCTCATTCTGCCGTAAAAGTTATCGTGATGTCGGGCCTTTAGTTGAAGGACCCGGTGATGTTTACATTTGCGGCGAGTGCATTGAACTGTGCCAGTCGATCTTAGATCAGGAGCAAAAACGTCGAGGACCTGCCAAGCATCTGTTTGAAGAGATTCCCACGCCTCGTGAAATCGTCGCCCACTTGGACGACTACGTGATCGGCCAGGGCTCCGCCAAGCGAGTCTTAGCGGTGGCTGTCCACAATCATTACAAGCGGCTCAATAGTGAGTGGTCGGGTAATGGCGATGTGGAGATCGAGAAGAGTAACATTCTGCTAGTCGGACCGACCGGCAGCGGCAAAACGTTGCTGGCTCGCTCGCTGGCTCGCATGCTAAATGTGCCGTTTGCGATCGGTGACGCCACCACGCTGACCGAAGCTGGTTACGTGGGTGAGGATGTCGAGAACCTGTTGCTGAAATTGTTGCACGCCGCCGACTTCGATTTGGATGCTGCTCAACGCGGTATCCTCTACATTGACGAAGTCGACAAGATTGGCAAGACCAGCAACAACGTCAGCATCACGCGTGACGTCTCCGGTGAAGGTGTCCAGCAGTCGCTGCTCAAGATGCTCGAAGGAACCGTGGCGAATGTGCCTCCGCAGGGTGGAAGAAAGCATCCGGAGCAGCAGTACATTCAGCTGGACACCAGCAACATCTTGTTCATCGTCGGCGGTACTTTCTCGGGAATCGATGAGATCGTTCGCAAGCGACTTGGCAAGCGGACGCTCGGTTTCGGTAGCGGCACCAGTTTCCGCAACGAGTCGGACGTCAGCGAATTGATGACGCACGTGACCACTGATGACGTGCTGGAATTCGGTCTGATCCCCGAGTTGGTCGGTCGTCTGCCCGTGATCAGCTACTTGCAGCCGCTCGACGTCGATGGCCTCGTGCGGGTCATGCGAGAGCCCAAGAACGCACTCACCAAGCAGTTCGAGGCGCTGTTCGAGATGGAAGAGTGTAAGCTCGAGTTCACCGATGGCGCCCTCCGGCAGATTTCCCAACGAGCGCTCGAGCGGGGCGTTGGTGCCCGTGGACTTCGCGGCATCCTCGAAGAAGTCATGCTCGACATCATGTACGACTTGCCAGATCAAGAACGCGGCACGACCTACACCATTGACGAAAACGTCGTCAGTGGCTCGCGGAAGTTATTCTCCATGCCGCAGACAAAGAGCGCGTAACGCGTCCTCTGCTCCGTATGCCGGTTGTCGCGTAACGCGCTAACGATGGTTTTCCTCAGCCATTCGTTAGCGCGTTACTTATTTGGCTGCCACTGAAATCTACTTCTCCAGCAACCCGGCTGGCGTTCCGGCGATCACCTCATTTTCTTCCTCCGCCGGTTCTTTGCGGAGGGCTAGCAGCGCGAATAGGTCAGCGATCTCTTGTTTGGAAATCTGCTGTTCCAAGCCTTCGGGCATCAGCGACAGTTTGCTCTCTTCCAACTGGTCGATGTCGTCGTTGGCGATAATTTCGGTCTTGCCCCCTTGCGTCTTTAGCACTACGCGGGCGTCGCTCCGCTCGATCACGATGCCATTGAGAACACGACCGTCGGTCGTTACCACGGTCACATTTTGATAGGCATTTCCAATCACCAAACTGGGATCGAACACGCTGATGATCAGCTGCTCGAAGTTTCCTCGCCCGTTACTAGTCAAGTCGGGTCCCACATCGAAACCTTGACCGTGCAGTTTGTGGCATTGCCCGCAGACGCGGTTCCAAACCGCCACGCCGCGCTCTGCGTTGCCACGAGCATCTTTCAACAGATACTGGGTCATCTCTTGCACGACCCTTTTCCGCTCGGCTGAATCTTGTTGCCGCACCGTGCCCCAGATCTCACCGACTTGCGCGGACACATCGGGCCAGTTGCTGGCAGCCAGCGAACGGACTTGATTGGGACCGACCATTTCCTTGGAAAGCTCGGCAGCCGTGATCGCCGTTAACAGTTGGTTGGCGGTCGCTTGGCGCTGGCACATTTGGCTGGCCACGGTTGCCTGCACACCAGCCGGCAGCGAGGGCAGGGTGGTGATCAACAGCTGGATCGTCGCGGCATCTCCATTGCGGATGACGGTCTCCAACAGACCGTCTCGCCAGCCATTGTCGACTGCCGTTTTCCGTTGGAGATCATCGCTCCATTGTCGCAGCGCTGGAGTGAGTGCGGCGGGCTGCACACTGGCCAGCGTCCGCAGCAGGCCGAGGCGATCTTTGTTTGCCAGCGAGCGGTTGAGGACCATCTCCGCGGCAAGCTCGCTGGCACGCGGTTCGGCGGCAAACATCATCAACTGAATGACCGCCGGGTGGTCGGCCAGGGCCAACTGCTGGTCACTGAACAGTTCCTTATTGGCCGCCAGTACCGGACCGGCGACGGCGGGGCGAAGTTCGCCGCTGCGGAGTTTACTCAGTATCCGCTCGAGCACCTCGATTGCCGGTTGCCGCGAGACGCTGGCCAGTTTCGTGGCCAACTGCATCACTCCCCGCAACCGCTGGGCATCCCCTTCGCCGCTCAGCTCGGGACGAATGTCTGCCAGCAGCCGATCCGCGATCCGCGGTGCCATGGCTACCAGTAATTGTTGATCATCTTGTACTGCATCGAGCGCGTCGACGATCACCGCTTGGTCGCTGGTTACTCGCGGTTCCAGATTACGCCAGACGATGCGTGGCAACAGCCCGTCATCCTCGCTGTGAGCCAACACGTCGAGCAGCCACTGCGAAGGGTTCATGCTGGGCACTTGCCGGGCAGCTTTGTTGGCGGCAATCGCTACTTGCAAACGTACGCGGGGGTCGGCGTGGGCGGTCAACGGTTGAATTTGCTCTAGCACTTCGGCATTGAGGTCATTCCGCGACGCGGCGGCTCGCACCGCCCAAGCAACCACTTGCGGATGTTCGTGCCCCAGTAGTTTTGCCACAACGGCGGGCGAAGTTTGC
>CAZHTX010000294.1:0-7573 GCA_964535475.1 uncultured Pirellulaceae bacterium | reverse complement strand
CTGCCCCCATTTTCCTGCCCACTGTCTCTTCATGCTTGTGTTAACCGCTTTCGCTGAGATGGCATGCAGCCGCAGTCAGGGGGCATGGGACCAGAGCGGCTACGCCACTGACCAAAATCACGCTAAGCCTGAACACCGAAAACAAGGCCCTCCCCTGGCGAAGCCCTCGTAGTCACCCTGCGGACATTGCCACGGGCTCCGCCGATGAAACGTTTACCTGACTTACTGAGAAACAAAGGGCTCATCTGTTACACGATCAGTCGCTGGCTGGCGATCGTGTGGGGAATCGCCTGCTGTTCGAGGCGATAGTAATGACGCACGATATGCATATCAATCTCTAACCGGCTTCTCGCTTCGCCGACCGTTAGCGTTCGCAACGACTTCAGCTGCTGTTTGTAGAGCTGACGTATGCCAGTCTCTCGCCCACACTGCACACCGAGATCGAAAGCGGGTTGCAAGTACGTGGGAATGCGATATGGCTCGGGGTAAATGCGGGTCAACAAGAGTTTAAACAAGAACGTCTCGGGCCAACTGATCCGTTTGGCGGTCCCCATGGCAAAGCCGAGTACGAAGGCTTCGTCTTGGTCTTGCAGGCCCCGGCCCAACAAGACGTGCAGGACATCATGGTCCTCCAAATCGACCGCTCCGCGGAAACGAAGACGACTGCCTGGGTTTTCAAACAACCGCACAATCCGAGGAATATCTTGCTCGGGAGCCGCGGGCATGGAGGCAATCACGGCGTCGACGGTTTCTTGATCATTGTCGAGGCCCGGGTGCCAAGCTAACCAAAAATCGGTCTCGCTATGCGATTCGCGACGTTCTCCACTCGGGTCGAACAACCACACGCTGGTGTCGAACATTCGCAGAATTTTATCGGGCTGAGGATGATTGGTTGCTGTAATCACGGCCGCCGAGGCAGCACGATTTAACGCTTCCAAGACAATCCCCTCGGCTTCCAACTGTTGCCAAGGCTGTTGCCAAGCCGCCGGCGAATCGGCAGTTTGCAGCGAGGCGATCTGGGTCACCGTTTGGCGGGCCCACTTTCGCAACATCTTTTGATTGTTTGCTCGAAATTGTTTTTTGAGCAACCCCGCGTGATTGGCTGCACGCAGTGTCGCCAGGGTCAAAGCAACCGCGTTGTTTTCGGCAACGGCCCAGCCGGCACCCCCGCGTTGACGCTCGCCCTCTCCAGCCTGCAGCACCACGGTCACTCGAATTTGCTCTTCCGATAGTTGTCGTCGCTCGCAGTGCAACAACTCCAGCGGCCGCGAACAAAGCTGGCTAATGGCGGCTAGGATCGCGGCAATCTCGGTGGGGCCCTCCCCGGTGCAGTTCAGCAGCTCGCATGTGTCTGCCTTTACCGGAGAATCCAACAATCGAATCGCCAGCGAGCAGCAAAACAGCTGGTCAGCCTCCGCCACCAAACCGATCGCGACGACTTCAGTGGTGGCAACGCGCAGGGGGAGGGTCAATCGTTGAGGTTCCGGCATGGCGTGCTTTCCAGCGCGTGAGAGCGAGGTGAACAGCTAACTAGTCTACTTTGACGGGTACGACCAGCGATTTTTCGTTGCTAGCAGCTAACAGCTTGATTTGCTCGACTGACGTCAGGTCAAACGAAATCGCTCTGTCACCCAGATGCTTGGCAAAACGGAAACGGTGCAGACTGATATCACCCGCCGGCGAGTACCAAGTTGCAACCTCGAGAGGCTCGGCATCGCGGGGCGTGACAATCCACGGCACCACGGTCGCCCGGCCGCGACCAGGCTGGGTTACATCGTGCTGAAGTTTGACCATCAATTCCTGATCATGCAGCGACCATTGCACCTCAATCCCCGCGCCCGACTGGCCACCCGCGCCCGACTCGACCGCGATTTTTTCGATATAGGATACATCGGGGGTGGCCCGCAGGCTGGCCGCAACCGGCACTTGCTCGTCGGTACACCAGACGCGCACGTCGAGGTAATTCGCCCCTTCCGGCCAGCTTTCACAGGTAAAGCTAGCCACCGGACATGGGGTCCCCGCAAGCCAGCTGACTTCTGCCGTTTGGTAGCGGGAAAAGGTCGAATGGGAGACCGCTTCATCTGCCGACCGCAGCGGAGTCACCTCGGCCCAGAGGAACGTGGGCCGCACGGCGACGCCAGCATCCGCTCGTTGCAGCGAGAGCAATAACGGCTGCGAGCTGCTGGGACGTGTGCCAGAAAGGTTCGTCGCTCCTAAAACAGCTGGAACGACTGTAGAAGCAGTTAGATATTCGCGACGATCATTGACGGTCGGATTGAGCAAGTCATGAATGGCCACGATCGCTGGCACCGCTTGCCCGCTGGGGGAGACCATTTGTTGCTGCGTTAAGATACCCGTTTGAAACGGACGTGATCGCAGTTGGCCAGTGCTGGGGTCCCACTGCAAATCAAGCTGGCTGCCGGGCGAAATCGCCAGCTCAAAGGTTTCGTCTTGCAGCGAAAGCGTCAACGGTGTGTTGGCCCGGGACACCTTGATGTCGGTCACCGTCTCCCCGATTTCAATCGGGTAGGAGCGGCCGTTAACTTCGGCGATCATCGCCGTCGGTTCATGGGTGAATCGTTTCAGTTCCGACAATAGATCGCTGGCTTGGTGAACATCATTCACCGATTTGCCACTGGTGGCGGACGCCAGCCGCTGGAAGTCGGCCGCGGCAGCCACGCGTTGTTCAGCCGGTATTCCGAATCCAATCAAGTGAATACGAACCCCGTGCTGCCGAGCTGCTGCGATCACCGCATCCATGCCAACAACCGACTCGGCTGGGGGATTAAATTGGTAATCCTGACCATCCGAAATCACCACGATGTCTTTGGCGATGTTGGTACCGAGCTGATTCATCGAACGAATTGTCTGTTGCAACGCCAGATGCAAAGGCGACTGCCCCCAAGGCTGCAAGTGATCGAAACGTTGTCGCACCAGCGATCGTTCCACATCACTGATCCGCCCTGCCGGCAGCACAACTTCAACGTCCTCGTAAGGTTGCAGCGTGGGATCAAAGGGAAACGCGGCGAGATACTTTTGCTGTGCCAGGATCTGCACGCCTTTGGCATCCACAGCCATGCGATGACCATACAACGTTAAACCAACTTGCATCGCTGGGTCACGCAACTGATGAAACATCGAGAGCACAGCCCAACGTGCCGCATCGAGTTTTGAATTTGCCTCCGGATTGAAAGTGGCACGGTCAGACGCACTCTGCATTGTGAATCTTTCGCCAGCCGCCGGTTCGTCCATCGAAGCGGAGCAATCGACAACAAACATCAAAGCTCGCGGCTGCGGCGTTCCACGCACGATTGAAATTTCGGCATCCGCCACCGGCGGGCGGCTGGCGGTCACCTGCTGTTCGGCGAACCCCGCTTCGTTGGCAGCCAACGGAAACGTGTGTCCGCGAAAACTCAACTGCAACTCTGCCGGCGCGAAGGTCACCGAAGCCATCGCAGCTAGCGAGCCGGTTGCCGATTGCTCAAGTGGCTGACCTTTCGGTTCATCATCCGCGGAATCGGGGCGCGAAATTTCGGCCGCCGTGGGCAAGGTAATGGCAGCCAAACTGCGGGGCGATTGACTGGCAACGCCGGCATGATCCTCCGCAGTATCACCAGCCAGTTTGCTAGCCAGCTCGCCGGCGTCGTTTACCGTGGGAACCGCTTCCAGGGCGACCGCACCGGGCGGAAAATTCGTCAACTGATGGGCGGCCAGCAGTCGCACGCGTGCGGTTCGCAGACTCGCCAGCGTGGGAATTGCCGTCACGGTGCCAATTTGTTCCGCTCGGCTGGCAGCCAAACGATTCGCCAGTTTTCGCCGTAGTTGTTCGAGTTCTTCCTGGGTCACTTGGTTGAGCGGGGCCACTTGTTCCGCTGCGGCCAGCAATTGGGAGGCGGTGTTGGCAAAGTAGGGCGTGTCATGCTGGGCCGCGTTCCAAAAATCATCCAACACAATGTTCGTCGCCATCAGCAACTGTTGTTGACGAAGTTGAGAGTACAGCGAAGCAAACAGTTGCTCGTGGGCGCGGGATCGCAACGCCAAAGCGGCGGCGCGGAGCGATTGACTGGGAGCGAGCGAACCTTCGGCGCCGACTAAATTAGGCAAATTTGCCAAGTGCATCGATAAACGCATCGAGACGGCTTGATGCGACGGCGACCAATACATCCTGGCGGCGTCACCGTTGGGCGTTTGATAGTCATTTAAACTGGTCGCGGTGGCCTCCGCGCTGAGCGTGCTATTGCTGAGCGTGCTATTGCTGAGCGCGAGCTCGCTCAATAATTGTGCATTCGCTGGCGTCTCATGGGACAGTTCCAGAAGTTTGCCATGGAGCAACTCGGTCGGCTGCTCGGGTGCGATCAGAAACTCGTTTCTCAAAGTGGCCACCAGCACCGCTCGCGAATCACGCGCAGAGACCGACTTGGTCGTCGTGATTTGCCCGATTGCCTCGCTCGCGATCGCTTGCAAGTCGGTCAGCGCCGTATTGAGTTCAAACGTCAGCTCGGGTAATTCGACCGGCGCGGGCCCTTCCACCTCAGCCAACGACTGAATACTGTTGTTCAAACGATGAAACACCTGAGTGGCTCGGAAACAAAGCTTTTGAGGAGATTGTTCACCGGCATTTAAGGCGACTAAGTCGGGGTCATCAAAATGCACACTTTGCAGTTCGTCAGCCCACAGGCAAAACGCTGGGAGCGTGAGGCAAGCACGATCGAAGACCCCCAGGGCGGCAATCACTTCCTGCAAAGCTCGCTGGGAACGCTCCACCTGAGCTTCGAAACCACGCAACCGCGCATCGATGCGAGCTTGCCGGTCGCCAACCTGGGGCCGCCGCGCGGGCTCCGCCGAGCTGCCAGCACCATCGGCCAGCAAGCAATCAAACAATTGGCGGCGTTGTGCGGCAACCAAGTGTTGATGGCGGCCGGTGAACTTAATAGCTCGCGGCGGGGTGCGCCGCAAAGTCTCCAGCCATTTTCCTTGGGCGGTCGCGTACCGCGAAATGGCTTGCGACTCTTGCCAGCACCGCAGTTGCGGCCGTTGCAGCAGCGTGCGCAATTCGGGGAGATGATAGACATCAACCGGTTCGGCCGCTTGCAGCAATGCTTGCACATCCTCGCGGGCCGGCTTGGCAGCCACCTGTTTCCAGATCTTTAGAGAGCTGGCCAAGTGATGGTAGTAAGGTGAATCGCGGAGCAGCTGCTCACGTTTGACATGCTGCTGATCCCAATACTCAAGTTTGGCATCCAGCTCTTGCTGCCAAGCGACAAGCCGCGAGTTAGCCGCGGCGCCACCAAAGTGCGCTTCGCTGATCGCTTGGGTTAACCTTAACGTTTCCGCCCAGGCGATGGGGTCCAGCCGATCCACTTGGAGATCACGCAAGCGATGCAGGTGACGCTGGTTCTCGGCAATCACCTGCAAAGCGGCCGCATCGGGAGCATTCACCGCCAGCGGCTGAAATTGAATCGGCTGCAGCGAGGTGCTGCACAGCACTGTCTGCTCGCCAGCAACCGAGCAATGTAAGGTCGGAGCTTGGACACGCCCAAACTGCTCGGAAGTAATATGTATGGTTGCCTGATGGGTGAAATGATGCAACTCGCTGACCGTAATCCAGCCATCACGTTTGCCCTTCGGCCCGGCACCATCCGCTTGCCCAGTCAGACCGCTGGCGATCGCCTTGGAGAACAAATTACCCCGCTTGACCCCGGAAGCCTGATTGCTGGTGCTCCGTTGGTTGCGCGCGGCTGAGGAGAGGGCGATCAAATTCCAATCCTTGAGCCGCTGATTCGTTTTTTCGATAACCGCCGCCAAAGCATCATCAAACGAGTTTTCCAAGATACCGGCCGGCAACCAGTGATCGAGTTTGCCCCCTTCGATCAACAACACGACCGCACGCGGCCGCGCGGGCTGGCACTGTTCAATGTGCTGGATCAGCCGGTTCAAGGGCAACCAAGTCTCCGGCGCCAAAGGCTCGGCACCTGGCGGAATCAGACAGGGTGCTCCATGGCCATCAACCGCGGTGTGTAAGTGGATATAGATCAAACAAGCTTGATTCGCCGGACAACGATGCAACGAGTCTCGTAGAGCTTGATCTGCTTGGTCCCAAAAACCAGCTTGCAAAGATGTCGGATCACACAAATCGCGAGGCCGCAAAGAACCCTGCTCCAAAGCCAGCATGCGTTGGCGATCTTCCTCCACCCAGTGATTCAAATCCCACGTCGGCCCGTAGGAACCGGTCAACATCAACAGCGGCGTGCGCGAGGGGCGCTGACAAACACTCAGCACAAACCCGCCGGCGACAACCGCCAAAGTGATCACCGCCGCCAGCATTAGCAGGGGCGCAACGCCACGTCTTCGAGACGCCGGAATAGCTGGGATTGAACGACTGTTCATCACGATCCGTCGAAAAAAGGCAAAGTCGAATGAAGGCCAAAGGGGCGGATGTCTCCTTGCTATCCATCGGAATCCCACCAAGCGTCATCGCAGGCACATTCGGGCGGAGTCGGTCGCTCGACAAAATAGGCCTCGGATAATCCACAGAACTGGACAACCGGTAGAACTGGACAACCGGCAGAAACTTCATATTCCACCGGGGAACCACATCGCCGATTCGTGCGTCTTACCGGTACCGGAGGGAACCCGGCGCTAGTGCTTTTGTCTTTTCTGCCGCAACAATGTGGGTGCGACTTGAGGATTCCCTCGCGAGCTGAAGGTGTAGTTGACGTTGAAATCGTGGCGGCGCGACTCACCTAGCCCCCCCTAAACAGAGCAAATCGCGACCGACCGGGACTTGTCCGCGGCGCGTCTGGGGTAAGACAGACAGCATGACTAGGCAATCTGAAAACAATCGCGAGTCTGGGCAACTAGGTTCGGTTGCGACGGTTTTCATGGTTTCGCCGATAGAAATATGACGAGACAGAGGAAGCTATCCGTTCCCGCCGTCCACAACGGCGGCGGGCGGTTAAGCTTGAAATGTCATCGAGTGTAAATGCAAAGTTCGAACTTTTTTCGTGACCGGGTAGCTCCCGGCCTCGTCCAGCGAGTTACGCCAGCCATCAACAGACAAAACATGATGAATCGCAAACCTGTTCATGGGTCAGCCTCAGCCGATGCAAACCGTCAGTCAGTCAGCCGTCTGTCGGCGCGGCGGCTACTGAATCGGCTACTGACGGGTGTGTCACGTGGTCCAGAAGCGGCGCAGCGTGGTCGTTTGATGCTGGAGCCGCTGGAGGCGAGGCAAATGTTGGCCGGTGACGTCGATTGGTTGAGCACTGATCCGCACGCCGATTTGCGGGTTAGCCAAGATGATGCGGCGTTATTTTCGACTGCCGGCTTGCAGGCCGAGGGGGAAGCGGCCGACGACTTGGTCGCCTTCGCGCAGGCCTTGTCTGATGCCGGAGTCACCTACTTTGGCGCCGCTTGGTGTCCGTTCTGTACCGACCAGCGAGAGCTGTTTGAGGATGGCGGGGCGTTTTTGCCATTTGTGGAAGTTACCAATCCTGATCGCACGCTCAATGAGATTGGCCAGCAAGAAGGGATCACCACGTTCCCGACTTGGGATTTTCCCGATGGCACGCGG
>CAZHTX010000293.1:0-7576 GCA_964535475.1 uncultured Pirellulaceae bacterium | reverse complement strand
CATCGGCAATCACGTACAGCGGCTCGACTTTAGGTTGCTGCCAAGCGGCCAGCACGCACTAAGCGGCGTCATCGATGTGGATTAAATTTAGATAACTGTCACCCTGTACATCCAACGGCACGCCCTCTCGCACCGCTTGCAATCTTGGCACTCTTTCAGGGCCGTACAACCCGGCCATTCTCAACACCACCGTCCTGCCGCTGCTCGCCGCTCGCTGTCGTCGCAGCAACTCCTCGGCGCGAAGGTGTGATTGCCCCCCCTCCCGAGCCGGCCTGGCGGGTGACATTTCGTCCACCCACTGATCGCCTCCTTGGTGGTAGACCCCGGTCGTGCTGACATAGACGCAGTCGCTGGCCGCCGGCACCGCCCGCAAGGCATTTTGCAAACCTTCGACATAAACTTCGTGACGCGATTTCCCGCCGCGACTGTCAAATCCGACCGCAATCAGAACCCGCTCGGCGGGGGCAACTGCGTCAATAAATCGGCGATCGGTCCAGTCACCCAGCACTGGCTGAATGCCCAGCTGTCCCAGCGCGGCGGCTCGTTGCCGAGATCTTGTCAGCGCGGAGACCTGCCAACCTTCTGCAATCAAACGAATTGCGACTCTTTTTCCCAAGTATCCGCAGCCGAAAACGAATGCGGTATGTGGTTGCAAATCTGCCATCTGCATCTGCCTTATTGTGTGTTTTTCCACCAGTTAAGCCTGACCAAGCCAGCGATGATTCGTATAGTAGGGTGTTCGCCAACTATACTGGTCTTGGTCGCAGCGGCCATCTCGCCGGCGAATATCGGTGAGCACGTCCACTTTGTCGAGGAGCATCAGATTCGTGAAGCTTGCTTATACCCCGAGTCGTAACCGGCCAGCCGGCTGGAAATTTGTTGCTTCTTTAGCCCTCGCGGTGCTGTGCGGCGGTGCGGTGCCCGGATTGGCGAGCGGGCAGGATTCGTTGTCCGACCGCCTGGAGTCGACGGCCGCGGATGGCGAGACCAGCTCGCCCCGCGGGATGACCTTTGTGGCAGCACCGAGCGACCTCAAGCCGGTGATGCAGGGGGCGGTTCCCGACGAACTAACCGTCCTGTCCTTGATGGAGACCCAGCAACGGCGAGTCACCGATTTGGCAGCCGCCTGCACGGTCAGCGTCCAGATTGGCAGATCCCAAGGTTGCGGGGTCATTGTCACCGACGATGGCTACGTCTTAACGGCAGCTCACGTGGCCATGCGAGTTCAGAAGGACGCCACGTTAACCCTCTCCGACGGTCGCCGCGTGCAAGCCCGGACGCTGGGGCTAAATCGGCCGGTCGATGCGGGGCTGATAAAAATCACCAGTGATACCGACAACGGCAAACCTTGGCCCCACGCCAGCTTGGGCACTAGCAAAAATCTCAAACCTGGTATGTGGTGCATCGCGATGGGGCACCCAGGGGGATACGAAGATGACCGCGGCGTGGTCGCTCGCGTGGGCCGGATTTTAGCGGTCCGCGACGACGCCCTGGTAACGGATTGTGCCCTCATCGGCGGCGACAGCGGTGGACCTTTGTTCGATTTACAAGGCAAGCTGATCGGGGTCCACAGCCGCATCGGCAATGACGTGGCCGACAATTTGCACGTACCCGTTGATCACTATGACACCTCCTGGAAACGTTTGGTCCGCGGGGAAGCGTGGGGATTTTTGCCTGGATTTCGGCCAGTGCTCGGGGTCAGCGGCAGCTCCCGCGGCGATGCCGCCGAGATTCTCGATGTCGTCCCCAGATCGCCAGCCTCCCGCGGGGGAATTCGGCCCGGCGATGTGATTCAGCGTTTCGGCGAAAGAGTCATTAGCGATTTCGCCTCCTTGCAAGCGGCTGTTGCTGAAACAATGCCCGGTGAACGGATCGATATCCGCGTCAAGCGGGGAGATGAAACCTTGTGGCTGACGCTCGAAATTGGCCGCGATCCGAGTTCATGAGCCGATTTGCTGTCAACGCCGTAGAATTCCATTAACATGATGGTTGGCCAGTGCCGATTTTTGGCCGCGCCGCTATCCCTTGATGCTTAAACCCTCTTTTTGTGAGGCCTCAGGTGCGATCATCCGCTCTTGCCCAACGCAGCGTTCTCCATGCGGCATCACGTTGGTTTTGTTTGACGTTCGTCGTAGCCTGCCTACCCGCGACTGCGTTTTCTCAAGGCTCTGACCAACGTGATCGCGAGACTTGGCTGGAAAACCGTTTTCCTTTCCGGGTTTCGTCCCGTCGCGATAGCGGCCCGATGATGGAGTTGGTCAGGCCGCTGTGCGCCGTCGCGGGTGAATCGTCCGTACAGATTTTCAGCGGTGATCGGCCCGTCGCGCTCGGCTTGGTGGTCCACAAAGATGGTTTAATTGTCACCAAGCGGAGCGAATTGAGTGGTGATCCGATTCGCGTTCGCCTCTCCGACAAACGACTGGTCACCGCGAGAGTGGCGGCGGTTCGGCGGGAGGATGATTTAGCGCTGCTGGAATGTGACGCGAAAGGTCTCAAGCCCAGTGAATTCTACGCCACCGAAGATCCGCAAGTGGGCAGTTTTCTGGTCACGGTCGGCCGCGGTGGACGTCCCATCCACCTCGGCGTGGTCAGCGTTGCCAGCCGGCCACTGCCAGCGACCGGACGGCTCGGCGTGCGATTGGAAGACGACCGGCAGGGGACCGCTCGCGTCGGCTTGGTCTTTCCCGGCAGTGGTGCCGAAGCGGCCGGGCTGAAACCTGGCGACAAGATTATGGAAGTCGATGGCCGCCCCTCCGCAGGCAGCCTCGAAGTGACGAAATTGTTGAAGGCAATGTTCCCCGGAGAAAGTGTGCGGCTGACCATTGCCCGCGACGGCGACACCGTGGAGCTGGAAGCACAAATCCGCGAGTTCAACCTGATGCTCGAGTCTGCCGACGACGCGCGGCTCAACGGCCCCCGGAACAAACGGCTGACAGGTTTCGATTTAGTCCTGCAGCACGACACGGTGCTCGATCCTGACCAATGTGGCGGCCCGGTGGTTGACTCCAAAGGACGAATCGTTGGGCTGAATATCGCCCGCGCCGGTCGGGTGATGTCCTACGCCTTACCTGCTTCGCTAGTAAAACCGCTGGTCGATTCCATGATCACGGAAGTCTTAGTGAAATAATTTGGCGGTGCACCGGTTTTGGTAGTGCGGTGTCGCCTTTTGCTCCGCAAAACTATTGTCGGCTTTTGCACCGCAAAAGTTTGTTAGGGCAGCGTGCTTTCGCGGAGCGAGAGGCGACTGTCCATCAACCGAGAGTCTGCTTGGTCCCACAGCCAACGCAGCGATTCCACCAGCGGCTCGCGATAGCCATCATCGATCGGCGTGTGATGCTCGGCCCCGGCCAATTGCAATAACTGCTGAGGCCCGACGTGGGCTTCGCGAATCAGCTGCTGCAGATCCGGCGGCACCACCTTGTCGGCGGTCGACTCAATAAACAGAATTCCCACGTTGACTCGCTCGGCCGAAGTTACCGCGTTCATTTCGCGGGGAATTCCGCGAGCGACCAACCTGCCTCCGAAACCGAGATTCCACCAAGCATCGCGAGCGGTCACTAATTCAATCAGCGGCGGTGGATTGCGGAGCACCAACCCGTCGACCGGGCGATGGGCGGCCAAATGCAGCGAGGTAGCACAGCCCAAGCTATTCCCGCACACCCAGACCCGCGTTTCCTCGCCGGCTCGCAGCGCCGTCACCGCGTCGTAGAAATGTAACACGGCGTGCGCCATGCCGGCCAAAGTCGGCTTGCCGCTCGAACCACCGTAACCCGGCGCGTTCCATGTCCACACCTCGGCCGGTTGGTGTTCCAACAAAGTGACCGGGAATAACGTCGAACGCTCAGCCCGTCCGGCGGTCCCTGGCAACTTCAACACCAACAGCCGCGGCGGCTGTTTTTGAGCTTGAAAATCGGGCACAACAAGCCCGTGGGCCGGTTCGACCAGCGTGCGGGAGACCGACTGCTCCGGTTCTGGCCCCAAATTCGGTTCTGGCCCCAAATTCGGTCCTGGCCCCAAATTCAGCCCTGGCCCCAAATTCAGCCCTGGCCCCAAATCCAACCCGGAGCCCGGATCGAATACCGCCAGCGGCTGTTCGGTGCGGCCGGCATAAGCCTCGATATAACCGTGGAAGTAGGGGATCTCCACGCGACGCAAATGCATCGCTTTGAGGGGATGCCGCGTCGGTTGCAAAATGAGCCGATCAGCGACCGTTCTGCGAAACTTCATCGAAGCAACTCCTCCGCGACCGAGATTTGCAGCCTCAGCTCAGTGGACGCGTTGCCCTGGCTGAGCTCCATCATCGAGACCCAGTAGAAAGACATCCGCACCACCCGGACCGGCAGCCGCGACCATCCCTTCGCTCAACCCAAACTTCATCTGCCGTGGTTTCAAGTTCGCTACCACGACGACCAATCGCCCCACCAAAGCCTCGGGCTCGTAAGCCGCTTTGATGCCAGCGAAGACTTGACGAGTTTCCTCGCCACCCAGGCTCAAAGTCAACTTCAATAATTTACGCGCCTCGGGGACATGTTCGGCGTTGACCACGCGAGCGACTCGCAAATCGACCTGCGCGAAGGTGTCGATGGTGATCTCATCGGCCAACGGCTCGTCGAGTAACGGCTGGGGGCTGTCGTCCCAAGTTTGGCTACCAGCCACTTCGCTGCTACCAGCTTCGGCTGCGGCGGCTGCTTTGGCTTCGGCTGCGGCTTCTTCTCGGCTCTCTTCAATCATCTTCGTTAATTCCTCGGGTTTGACTCGGGTCATCATGTGTTTAAACGGTTTCACGCTGGTTGCCAACAGCGGCTGGCCGCTTTGCTCCCAGCTAACAATGGGGTCGCCCAACAACTCGCCGCAGCGGTTTGCCAATTCGGGTAACACGGGGGCCAAATAGACGCACAGCTGGCGGAACAAATTCAGCCCCACGGTGCAGACGTCGCGCAGCTCGGCTTGCCGCTCTGGATCCTTGTTCAGCACCCAGGGCTTGGCATGTTCGATGTAGGGGTTGGCCGTGTCGGCCAACTCCATGATCAACCGCATGGCGCGGGAATAATCACATTGCTCGTAGGCCTCGGCAATCGCCGCGCCAGCCGCCGCACCAGCGTCAAACAAGCCACCATCGTCGGGATACCTCTCAGCCAGCCCCAAGCCTTGGGCAAATTTAGCCGTCCGGCTGGCCAAATTCACAACTTTGCCGACCAAGTCCGAGTTGACCTTGTCGCAGAACTCGTCGATCCCAAGATCCAAATCCTCCACCCGGGGCGTCAGCTTGGTGGCGTAGAAATATCGCAAATAGCCCGGCTCCAGATGTTGGAGATATTTCTCAGCCGTGATCAACGTCCCCTCACTCTTGCTCATCTTTCGCCCATCGACATTCAAAAAGCCGTGGATGCGCACTTTGGTGGGCAAGGAAAAGCCGGCTGTTTTCAGCATCCCGGGCCAGAACAGCGTGTGAAAGTAGGTGATGTCTTTGCCGATAAAGTGGTGGATCTCGGTCTCCGGATTACGCCACCAATCCGCCAGCGATTCCCCCTCGCGGGCACACCACTGGGCCGTGCTGGCGATGTACCCAATCGGCGCGTCGAACCAGACGTACCAATAATTACCCGGCGAGTCGGGGATTTCGAAGCCGAAATAAGGAGCCGGTCGGCTGATATCCCAGTCCCGCAGCGCGTCGACGAGAAAATGGCCTTTGAGATAGTTGGCCGTTTCGCTTTGCAAGGCGCCGCTGTTGATCACCCAATCGGCCAAAAATTCCTGTAATTGCTTAAGCTCAACAAACAAATGCTTGGCTTGCCGAAGCTCGGGCGTACCGCCGCTGAGCGTGCTGCGGGGATCGACTAGGTCGGTGGGGCTGTAGGTCGCGCCGCAAGCCGAGCAGTTATCACCCGGTTGATTGGCCGCTCCGCAACGCGGGCACGTTCCTCGCACGAAGCGATCGGCCAAAAAGGTCTCGGCTTGGCGATCGTAGAGCTGCTCGATACTGCGTTCGACGATCAACCCGGCCGCCCGCATGGCGGCCCAGACTTCACCACACAACTGCCGATTTTCTTCCGAATTGGTGCTGCCGTAATTGTCAAAGCGAATATCGAAGCCGGCGAAATCACGCTCATGAGCTTGCTGCATGGCGGCGATGACTTCGGTCTCCGTCCGCCCTTCGCGACGAGCCCGAATCGTGATCGCCGTGCCGTGCGTGTCGTCGGCACACACGAAGACGCAACGGTGCCCACGAAGCTTTTGGAACCGGACCCAAATATCGGTTTGGATGTACTCCACCAAATGCCCGATGTGAATCGGTCCGTTGGCGTAGGGCAGGGCGGCAGTTACCAAGATGCGTCTGGTCATGAATTCACAAATCGTAAAGCTGAACGAATACGGGAGGTCCGATTGTAGGCCAGATTCGGCTCCGACAGCAGACCGGTCTGGACTTGAACAAAAATCATTTTTTTTTCGACTTCGCTAGTGCTCGGCTAAATCCTCAGCAGCTTTCAAGTTAATGGCTTTTGCTAGCATTTTTCCACGAGGTTTTTTTGAGATCAGAGCGGCCTGTTGCTCTTGCTCAGCGGGCCTCGGCAAGGCAACATCCCGGTGCCCCGCGAGAACGGATGCTCGCCATGCCAAGAGGTTTCGAACGGATGCGAAATACCTCTTGTGCAATGGGGCCTCTCGATGGAATCGAGAGTCGCAAGTCCAGGGAGGACGATCATGCTCTGTGCTACCGGCGCCCGCTTATTGGCTCTTGTTGTTTTCTGCTCGCTGACTTGGGCCGCTCCACTCGGCTTGCCCGCAGCGGCTCAATCGGGCTTGCCCGCAGCAGCTCAATCGGGCGGCGATGCCGTGCTGCTGGAATTCTCCTCGCAGCGCTGCGGGTACTGCAAAAAGATGCAGCCCGTGCTCAATCAACTGCAAGCCACTGGCGTGCCAATTCGCCACGTCGATGTAGACCAAGAAGTGGACATGGCGGTTCGCTTTGGCATCAAGCAATTGCCAACCTTCGTGGTGGTTGTGGCGGGCAAAGAGGCCCAGCGACTCGTCGGCATGCAAAAACTGGAAACGCTGCAAACCGCAATCGCCAACAGCAGCAAACCGAACCTGACCGACACCAACTCACAACTGCCCGCCGCCGCCCGCACGCGGCTCTCAGCGGTCAATCAACAACCGCAACTGGCTTCGGCAGCCGACAGCTACTCGGGCAACTATTCAGGCAAATCAGCTGGCACACCGATGCCGGGCGAGCAATTGCAGCAAGCGGTGGCGAGGGCTGAAGCGGCCACCGTGCGGCTGCGAGTCTTTGATGGCGACGGAGAAAACATGGGTTACGGCGTGGGCACGGGCACGATCATCGATCGCCATAACGATGAATACTTGGTGCTCACTTGTGGTCACTTGTTTCGTGAATCGACACCGCAGCCCAAAATCGAAGTCGACCTGTTCATCAACGGCCGCAGCCAAACGGTGCGAGGTTATCTCGTCGACTTTGACGCGGGAAAACGTGACATCGCCCTGGTCTCGCTCCGCTCCTCACAGAACATCACTCCGGTGCCCGTGCTGGGCGATCGCGGCGCCTTGCGAGTCGGTG
>CAZHTX010000292.1:0-7588 GCA_964535475.1 uncultured Pirellulaceae bacterium | reverse complement strand
GGGGCTAGGGGCTAGGGGCTAGGGGCTAGGGGCTAGGGGCTAGGGGCTAGGGGTGATTTTTGCGTTGGCCTGGAAAAGTTGGTTATGTCAACAATAAAGTTTCGTTTGGCGACCAGAAAAGTTGCACATTCCTATTCGGTTCCCCTGGTCGGTTCGTCATAATGAACAATAAGGCCATCAACGATGACATTTGTTGAACGATGACGCCTGTGAAGAAAAGCGAGTAATTTTGCTCGCGAGCGATTTTTCCATATCACGATTTGACATTTTGTTGTGCTCAGGCAGCAGGCAACGACCTCGACGTCTTTCCTGAACTCAGCGAATCCTGACCCAAGCAATTTGGAGCCAATATGAAGATTCCACATCAGCCGTTTGGACGTTTTCGCTGGATGAAGCGGCCTTCCGCTGGCTTGCTGTTGGCCGGACTTGCGGCATCTCTCTTCGCTGTTGCGACTGCCGGGCCAGTGCTTGCCGCCGCGGCGATCGCGTTGCCAACGCTGCAAGACGACGAAGGCAGACCGGCGAGTAAAGACGAGAACGCGGGATTGGCCGATCTCGATGAAGCGATCGACAAGAAAATAGGTGCTGAGTCGTTAGAGGATTTGCAAGCTGTTGCCGCGTTAGTGGAATCGGCCTTGGTCAAAGGTTTAGACGAAGAAAACACGGCCTTTGCCCGTAAAGTCCTGGGCGGCATTTTGCGTCAGCAAGGGCAGGCGATTGTGGAAGGCATGTTGCGAGGGCAAACGCAAGGCCGCGTGCAACAGATGCGCACGGAAGCCTTGCGGAGCTTTGAAAAAGCGGTCGAGAGTGATCCCAGCTTGGGCGACGCGCATCTGCAAATTGCTCGCCTCAGCATGTTGCCGGGAGGAAATCCCAAGCGGGCCTTTGATGCCGCCTCGGCCGCAGTTGAAAATCTTAAAGACGAAAGCACTCTGCTCAGCGAAGCTTATTTGCTGAGGGCTTTGCTGCAGGAGGATGAAGCAAAACGTTTGGCCGATTTGGATGCCGCGATTGCTGCCGATGCGAATAACACCCGTGCCTTGCAGGCTCGCGGGTTACAGCGGTTGCAAGCGGGCGAAGTTGACGGGGCCGTCGCGGACCTGAAATTGTTGATGCAAAAAGATCCCGCCAATTCGGCAGTGGCCGTGGCTTTCTCGCAAGCTTTGATCCAGCTTAACCGTCGTGAAGACGCGCTTGAGGTGCTTGATACGGCGATCACAACCCAACCCAACGCGTCGCTCTATATGCTTCGCGGTGAACTGCGGCGGCTGGCCGGTGAGACTGACGCGGCTCGGGCCGATATGGACAAAGCGATCGCCATGGATCCGAATAATCCTTCGGCGCTGTTGCTGCGTGCCGAAGGGAGATTGCGGGAGAATAACGTGGCGGAAGCGAAGGCCGACGTCGACGCCGCCATGGCGCTGCAACCTGGTAACGGACGAGGCATTTTCTTGCGGAGCCTGATTGCTGCGGAACAAGGACGTTACGCCGACGCGATCAACGACATGAAGTTACTCGCTCAGAACGATCCCGAGAACTCCGCTTGGGCGTTGCAGTTGGCCAGTTACTATCAACTGGATCAACGGCCCCGCAAAGCGATCGAAATCGCCAGCGATATTTTGGCTCGCAATCCAGAAAACTGGCAAGCTCTGCGGCTTCGCGGTGACGCTTACTTGAGCATTAACGAGCACGCCGAAGCGATTGCCGATTATAAAGCCGCACTCGAGACACCGCTGGCAAACGAAGAACAGTTGGCCACCGACCCCGAGGCGATGAACAAGACATCGCGCTCTGGACTTGCGAATAATTTGGCCTGGGTCATGGCAACCTCACCTCAGGATGCCCTCCGCGACGGTGAAACAGCGATCAAATTTGGCACCGAAGCAGCCGAGTTGACCGAGTACAAAGAAGCTCACATCCTCAGCACGTTGGCCGCCGGTTACGCCGAAGCGGGTAATTTCGAGAAGGCGATCGAGTGGGCTGAGAAAGCTGTCGCGGTGGGCGATGAAGAAGGTAACGAGCAACTGGAGCAATTAAAAAGCGAGTTGGAGAGTTACCGCAAGGGCGAGCCTTGGCGTGAGGAGCAGGACGTCGAGGAAAACAAGATTCCCATTCTCTCGCCCAGCGAAGTAATCGATACCTGATCTGACTTGTCTCGCCAGCTAGCTGACTTGTTTCACCAGCTAGCTGGCTGGCCTTCCTCGCTGGCTTGCCAAATTTGGCCTGACTCGACGTCGATGGCGGACAGCACACCGCCGCCATAGCAAAAGGTATCGAGGGCGATTAAGTGGCCGAGGTCGAGAATCTTGGCTTCGTGATTCGCCGTGTGCCCGACAACGGCAATCCGCCCCGAGTAATGTGGGTCGGGGATACCATCGCGTAGGGAGCGCCAGCGGATCATGTCGACCGTTTGTTCATTCAGCGGCGCGTCGGGGTCGTAATTGGCGTGCAGAAAAAAGTGGGTTTCTGTTTCGTAATAATCGACCAGGGAGTCGAGGAATTTCCGATGGGCGGGCGGTAGGAAGTCAAGGTTGCCGTTGAATTCGTAGCTATCGAGCGTGGCGACCCCTCCATGCGGAAACCAACTTTGATACGGGGCAGCCCCCTCGATCACATCGAGCATCATTTGTTCATGGTTCCCCATCAGTGGGATCAGATGGGTCTCTTGAGCAAGTTGGCAGAGCCGCTCGATCACCCCCCGGCTGTCCGGTCCGCGATCAATATAATCTCCCAAAGTTACGATCGTGTCTTCCGCAACAGGTTCAATCGCATCGAGAAGGGCAAGCAGGGCCCGCGAGCATCCATGAATATCACCGATTGCGATTAGTCTTCCTGTCATGCGTTTTGAGTACTCAATCGTTTGGGAATTGGGGGGGATTTGGGAATTGATTGGTGTGCCAAGCCGCTGATCTGACCGCGTCTAATTGCATTCTTGCGAACGAGCCCGAGGAGGGAACCATCACTCTTAGCGGCCAGCAACCACTCCTGACGAGCCGGCTGATCTTACGATATCGGACTGATTTGCTCAATCAAGCGATCCGCCGTTTACGGCCCCCAAGTGGAATAGGCATCCTGCCTGTACTGCCCCCAAGTGGAAGTAAGCATCCGTGCCTATACTGTATCCGGTTGGGTACAATCGAAGATTCAAAGCGTTCACCAATAGGGTTTGTACTGGCAATGAGAACGTTTGTCCATTTCTTTGTCTGAAGTGAAAGGGGCGTTTTCCGGCGGCAGCGAGTCACCCTGGAAAGCTCAATTTCTGCTAATCTAGGATTGCCGCGACTCGTAGCCCCGTCGTGGTCGCGAGGGAAAAAGGTTTGAACGCTGGTTACTTGGGCTTAGAATGAGTGTCTAGGTCTGTTTGTTTTGCTCGCAATGGTCTGAGAATATTTTGTCATGGCAATCACGCTAGGCAACGATTCCTCCGCCTCCGATGGGGCCGTGGTTGCTGGAACCGCGGCGAGCGGACAGCGTCCCGAGTTCGGCAGTTCGACTGCGTCGGCAGCAGTTGATGCTGCTGCGTTGGGTTCGGAGTCTGAATCCCCGGTCGTCAGTTTTCCCGAGTTGGATACGGACGGGAGTCCGGAAGAGCTGGACGAGGTTGCTGAGTACGAGGATGGCGAGGGCGAGGGCGAAGCGTTCGCGGACGATGAAGAGGAAGCGGGTTGGTTTGACAATGAGACATTCGCCATGGCCACCAGTCTGCTGGCCCACTTGGCAGTCGTGTTGGCGTTGGCCCTGATTCCGTTGGCTGCCGATCGCGAGGAAGACGCGGTGGTGTTAGTCAGTGCGCCGCCGGATTACGAAGAGCATGACATTCAGCAGATCGAAGAGATCGTTTACAGCGACCAAGTGCAGACGGAAGTGGGCGCCAACAGTTTGGCTGATACGGAGATGGCGATGGCATCGGCAGCCACGTTTGCCGAAGTAGCCGAGATCCCCAATCCGGTTGACCAAACCCCGCAAGAACTGGCCACGCTCAACGTCAACACGATGTTCAGCGAACCGGTGGCCCCATTGGACTTGAGCATACAAGTCAAGGGCAAAGTGGGGCACGCGGCAGAGGGTGCTGCAGGCGCCGTCGATCGCTTAACGTTTGAGATTGTTAAGAACTTGGAAGAACGCCCCACGCTGGTGGTGTGGTTGTTTGATCAAAGTGGTTCGCTGCTGCGTCAACGGCAGGAGATTCGCGATCGGTTTGATCGCGTTTACGCCGAGCTGGGCATCATCGAAGCGTCGGATGACGAAGCGTTTAACAAGCGTGGTGATGAGCCGCCGTTGTTGACTTCGATTATGGGATTTGGTGAGAAGGTCCAGTTGTTGACCGCCGAACCGACTGCTGATTTGCAAGAGATCAAGGCGGTTGTGGACGGTATCAAGAATGATCCCAAAGGCATCGAGCGGGTCTTCAGCGCCGTCTATGCGGCAGCGAATGAATATAAAGATTTACGACGTGGTCGTGGCCGGTTGGGGCCCAAGCGGAATGTGATGTTGGTTGTCGTCACCGACGAGCGTGGTGATGATTCGGCCGGTTTGGAACAGACCACCGAGCTGTGCAAAAAGTATGGCATGCCAGTCTACGTGATAGGCGTACCGGCACCCTTCGGACGCGCGACGACGTTGATTAAGTACGTCGATCCGGATGAGAACTTTGATCAAACCCCAAAGTTTGGCGAAGTCGATCAGGGGCCTGAATCGTTAATGCCGGAGCGAGTCAAAATTGGCTACATCGGCGATTTTGAGCAAGAGCCGGTCATTGATTCTGGCTTTGGTCCTTTTGCGTTAACTCGGTTGGCTTATGAGACCGGGGGGATCTTTTTTACGGTGCACCCCAACCGCAACGTAAACCGTCGCGTCTCTCGCAGCGAGTTGACTCCTTTTGCTTCGTCTTTGGAATACTTTTTTGACCCCAACGTGATGGCGCGTTATCGGCCTGATTATGTGTCCGTCAAGGATTATCAGCAGCGGGTCCGCAGCAATCCTTTGCGAGCCGCTTTGGTGACCGCCGGCCAGGCTCCCGAGCTGGCGACGTTGGAACGTCCTCGCACGCGATTCGTCAAACGTGATGAGGCCCAGCTGGCCGGTGAACTGGGGCGGGCCCAGCAGGCTGCGGCTCGGATTGAACCTCGCTTGATCGCGCTGGATGACTTGTTGGCCAAGGGAGAAGCGGGCCGCGAAGCGGAATACAGTCCACGTTGGTTGGCAGGCTTTGATCTCGCTCGTGGACGCGTGTTAGCTCACAAAGTGCGTGCCGAAACTTATAACGCTATGTTGGCGAAAGCCAAACGGGGCATGCCGTTTAACGATCCCAAAAACAACACCTGGGTGTTGCGACCGGCTGATGAAGTATCGGTGGGCAGCAAATGGGAACGGGAAGCGACGGCAGCCCGGCAATTGTTGGAATCGGTGATCGCCGATCATGGCGGCACACCGTGGGCATTGCTGGCGAAAGAAGAGCTAAAGACTCCGATCGGTTGGCGTTGGGAAGAGGAATACACGGATCTCAATCCGCCGCCAGCCCGTAACCCGGGCAATAACAACAATAATAATATGGCGCCAGCTCGCGACGATCAGATCAATCGCATTGAAAGAAAACCGACCCGTCCCGTGCCCAAGCTGTGATCGTCTTGAATGGAATTGTTTGATACGCATGCTCACCTCGATAGTGAGCAGTTTGCTGAGGATTTACCTAACTTACTGACGCGGGCAAGGCAGGCTGGGGTGGTCGGCATTTGCGTGGTCGGTTGTACGCCGGCCTCCAGTCTGGCATGCTGCCAGTTGGCCGGACGTTATCCGGACTTACTCTGTGCGGCCGTCGGTATCCAGCCCAACTATGTGGCCGAATCCGAAGCCGATTGGATGGACCAGATCGTCAGTTTGTCCGAGCGGCCCGAAGTGGTAGCCATTGGTGAAACCGGGCTCGACTGTTACTGGAAAGACAATCCTTTGCCGCTGCAGCAAACTTATTTTGCTCAGCACATTGAATTGTCGCGGGGCACTGGGAAACCGCTGATCATTCACATGCGCGACAGCGGCGAAGAGATTTATCAGCAATTGGCGGCCGCCGCCGGCGGCAAGTCGTTGAGTGGCATCATGCACTCGTTCACCGGTTCATGGGAACTGGCCGCACGTTTTCTTGAGTTGGGGCTGCACATTAGCTTTGCTGGGATGATCACCTTCAAAAACGCGGGTGAATTGCGGGAGGTGGCTGCCAAAGTTCCTGCCGACCGGTTGCTGGTGGAAACCGATTCGCCCTATTTGAGTCCCGAGCCGTTGCGGGGCAAACGCCCCAATGAGCCCGCCCGAGTGGTCCACACGGCCAGCGTGGTCGCCACGGCGCGGGGGCAAGCGGGGGCTGAGCTCGCTCGGTTAACGACGGAAAACGCCCAGCGGCTGTTTCGCTGGCCCCGCTGAATTTACCGGTTGTAGCAGTGAACCCGACTTTAGCGGTTTCGGGTTCCCCGAGGTAATTAATCCGACGACTTATCGACTTGGATTGCTTTTGTCGGTTGGGCAGTTTGCTTAAAATGGAAAGTGCCTCCGCCTTTTCGTGCCCAGCGTTGGCAATTGGGGGTGCGGACCTCACCGTTGGCTTATCCTCTTCGCACCACAGATGGAACGGCGAATTGCCCCGTGCGTAAACCACTTGATCGGCGAAGCGAAAAAGCTCGCCACGCGACCGAAGCGAACGGTCGCGTGTTGGGGTGGGGGCTACCGCGTGTGTTGTCGCTGGCCGCGGTCACGTTGCTCTGGACGATGCTGTCTCCGCAACCCGGTAATAGTCAGGAAAAACGTCCTGACTCCCTACCCGACGTGCTGGAAACGAGCAGCATTCCCTTTAAAGCTTTCATGTTTCCGGACGAAAACGGTGGTCACGTGGTGATCACTGATATGACGTTTGCCGAGATCGACCAGGCACGCAACGCACGTTCGGGAATTGCCGAACCGAGCAAGCCCTATAGTTATGAGCGGATCACGATCAGTGGCGTGGCGGACAACGATTGGGCCGAGCTGACAGTCAATTTTAAACTAAGTGTCGCGCCACCTTTGGGGCGGGCGGTGGCAATTCCTCTGAAGATGTCGGGGTTTCATCCTCAAGGGCCTTTGGACGTCGTTGGCGCCGAGGATTACACCGTCGACTACTCGCTGGAGCAGGGGGGGCACATGTTGTGGGTGGAAGCCAAGCAGCGGCGGGATATTGAAGTCAGCGTGCGGGCGGTCAGCCGCGTCACCACCGACGCTGGCGGGGGGCTAGAGTTTAACCTGCCGACGGCTCCGACCAGCGTGAATATTTCGCTCCGTGGTGAAGACTTGGAAGCGAACGTCGTGGGGCGTGGCGACGAAGCGGTGCGGGTCTCGGAGGGTGAACCTGGACGGACTAAAGCCAACGTGGAATGCAACGGCGGCGCATTTTCCCTGCGATGGCGAGCCCGCGATGGTCGTTTGCCGAGCGATCAGGTGTTGGAGGTCGACAGTCGCATGCGGGTTACTTGGGATGATTTAACCGGTCCCCCCACCGCGATCGTGGATCTGGATGTCAGCAACCGGCGGGGCAGTTTGGCTCCGTTTGAAGTGCGGTTACCAGTCG
>CAZHTX010000291.1:0-7593 GCA_964535475.1 uncultured Pirellulaceae bacterium | reverse complement strand
TCGTGCTCGTGCTCACAATCGTAATCGCTTGCGGTTCTCACCGCCCGGCACTCGCCGAAACATTGCCAGAGTCGATTGCGATTACGAGCACCGCTGCGCTGAGTACGAGCACAAGCTTGCTATTCCGTTGGCTGATAGGTGGTCTTGTAGCGATGCGACTGCCTAAGTCCTTGGTCGTAATCACGCTTGAGTTCCCCGAGCACCCATTGCTGGGGCTTTCTTAACACGAAACAGACGTCGAGCTGATTGGGAATCCGCAAAGTGGTTGGAATGACAAGTCCGGACCACCGATTTTCTTTATCGATACCAAAAACGTCCTTCGTTGCCCGCCAGACGATGGCGCCATTTTTCTTTAACACTAGATTTTGCTTCGGCTCGAATGCTTCGTCGGGTAAGTCATCCAGCTCGACACCGCTGTAGTCAGCATTAGCCTTGATGCTGGCAACGAAAGTTGCTTCACCCCCGGAGCTGACAACTTTGTAACCGGCGTTGGTCAGCAAAGCGGTGATGCGTTCCAATTCAAGATTGCGATTCATGGATGCCGGTCCGCTCAATTCGATCTGGACTCGACTCCCCTGCCCCAGGTTGGCAAACAGGTTGCCGGCAAAACCCTCGTCCGCTTTCTGCATCTCGGCGCTAGGTAAATCGGGTTGCATGATCAGAGACCGCTTTGGTAGCGAAGCAGCGAAAATCTGTCCGCTGTTGGGTGCCGCCAGCAAATGGCCTCGCAATTTGACGCAATAAGCGGAGCCTTGCAGGGACAGGTCAATCACATCGAATAAATCACTCTGGCTCCGCAATCCGTTGACAAACACCCGGGTCGGGGAAACCCAAAACGCTAAGCTGGGCTCAAACACGACCGGCGCGACGCCAAATTCGCGAACCACCTTGCCGGTTCTCAAATCCCAAAAGCGGGCGTTGCCATTGCCGAGACCGACCAATCGCTGGCAGGTATCATCCACAGCCAGGAATCTAACCGCCACTGGGTTGGAACGGACTTGGGAAACAACTTTGCCCGTCAACGCTTCGACGACTACCAGGTGCTCGTTGGTGTGCAGGACTAGGTACTTAGCCCCGGCGCTCAAAGCGGGAACACAAACGGGCCGCGTTACCGTCCACCACACCATCTCCCTGGTAGCAACTTTCCAGACCCCCAGGTCTCCGCGGGTGCTAACGGTTAATAAATGCTCGTCATCAATGAAGCGAACATGATAGACATCGCGACCGCTGCCATACGGAGCCCAATTGCTCCATAGATCCTTGCCCGACTTGAGATCGTGCACGCTTAACGTATCCAAGCTGCTGCGGTCTTGATACACAATCGAACTGCCAGCGGGACTGATCGACTTGATTTCCAAAAACCCACGGGCCTCGATGGCGCGAGCAACGTCTCCCAGATCGGTTGCTTGGCCGGTCCTGAGATCTAACAATATCGATTGGCGGGCCGGTGAGAGCAGCAGCACCTTGGTTCCATCATGCGTAACAACTTTCGAGGCGCCGGCCGCTAGCAAACTTGTTTCGATCAGCGGCATTGTTTTTGCGCGTTGGAAGTTATCAGGGGTGAACCCCCAGCGATCCTCCTCGAGCAACTTGGAACGTAAGTTCGCAGGAGGTGGCCCCGAATTAGCAGCAATGCCGGAGTTGTTGCCCGCGTTCCCCGCTATATCCAGTCCTCCGCCGCCGTTGTTATCTCCACGCATCGACTCCCTGGCTTTGCGCAGATCGGAGTCGACCTGCGATTTCATATTTTCGGCCTCTCGCTCCATCGCGAACTCGACATCCGATGGGGAAAGCTGGGATACAGGGACGTCAACGACGGAATTGTCGGCCAGTTTGATCGAAAGTTTTCCCCGGTCGAACTTGACGAACAATCCATCCACGCTTCTGCCGTCGCGGAGCGTCCAGATGCGAGCCCCCGGCATTCTTGGACCCGGCAATTTCGGCGATACGGGCAAGCCCTGTTTGATCAGCGATTTGAGAAAGCGTTGATCAGCGTCGCTTAACTTGGCTACCGGGACGTCCAGTTCCGTGTTATCGCTTTTTCGCAGCCGGATCTGAGTGTCGGTGACTGCCACGGCCGCCGCCACGATTTTGAAATTGCCAGATGCATCCGAGTAGGTTCGCGTGGCGATAATCGCACCCTTCTCATAAGGGCGGCGAACCGCGGCCCGTAAAAATTCATCGACTTGCTTGCTACCTGCGAACTCGAATTCAACGCGAGCGTTCTGCTGCTTGTCGGTCGCCAGGATGACTCCGGGACGCCAATCGTTGAGGAAGAGTACTTCGACTGCCTCACCAACCTTGAAAGGTTCCAAGCGATCCTGGGCAGCCGCTGGTGCCGTGATTGTCATTGCCGAGATGCAGCTCAATAGCAAGCAGCCCAACAGCGAGGTGTACTTTCGTAGCGGAAATGGATTTTCGCAGAGGGAGTGTTCTGAATTAAGCGTCGAGCAAATTGCAGCGCAAAGGGCTTTCATCAATTGAAACCGCGATGAGGAACATCAAATTTAGCACCCGTCCAACAAATGTTAGCGGCTTTCACGCTAGCCGCATTTTCTTCCACGCTGTCGGATCGGTTGTGAACAACAAGGTCTAACAGAAATAAATGTCCGAACATCCACCTGATCGTAGTTTATCTATGGAATCGACCCCATTCAACACGCAAAACGGAATCAGCCGGAACGCGCCAGCGTCCGGTTCCGCAGAACCGCAAGCAAGAACCGCACTTTATTGCTTGGCGTCGGCGACGTACAGCATGTACAGACGCGGCTCAAAAGTGCGATTGACGGGGGTTTCCACGCGAGCAATATCGGGTGGGAAAACACAAGCCGCAGCGAAGACATCGTCGGTGATATAACGAAATTTATCCGCCTCGATCTGCACATCGGCTTTGCCCAGCGGCGGCTTGGCAGCCAAATGAAAGCCCCAGGTTCCAAACGAATTCAGCGGAATATGATAACTGGTCAGATGCAACCCGGCCGCTTCCAAGGTGTTACCAATGCACCAATAGACGCGACGCGTGTAAATCGGCGAACTGCTCTGCACCGCCAGGCTCCCCTCAGCTGACATGCATAACGACAGCATCTCATAAAACTCACGCGAATAAAGTTTGTCCAGAACCTCGTTGTGCGGATCGGGCAAATCAATAATGACACGATCATATAAGGTGCTGGGCTGCTCCGCGGTGTCACCCGAAGCAGCCAAATGCGCCGGAACCTGGTCGCGAATGAAGCGAAAGGCGTCTTGATTGATGACGCGAAGTCGCGGGTCGTGAAGACTGTCGGCGTTGATGCGCCGCAACGGTGCGAACGATCTCGCCAGATCGGTGATGGCGGGATCGATGTCCACCAAGTCAATCGATTCCACATCGGCATACTTGGCGACTTCGCGAACTACTAAACCATCGCCTCCGCCGAGGATCAAAACGTGGCGGCGTGGCCCGGGCAAGCTCATTAGCGGATGCACGAGCGATTCGTGATAGCGGTGCTCATCGCGGCTGGCAAACTGCAAATGCTTGTCTAAGTACAATCGCAACTCACCACTGCCATCACCTTCGGTCATGACAATCCGTTGGTACGGTGTGTAACGCGAATAGATAATGTGATCAGCGAACAGTTGGCCTTCAGCGAATTGAGTGATCCGGGCCGACATCACCAACCCGCCCAACAACACGACAATCGCCATGCTGGCAAAGGTCAAGCAGAAACGTCGCCCCGGCAGGTTGCGGCCAAACACAAAGATCGTTAACCAAGCAACGACCGCGTTGGTTAATCCAATCGCGAATGATGAGCGAAACAGCCCCAGCGAGGGTAAGAGTACCAAGGGGAAAGCGACTGAGCCGATTAGCGCGCCAAAATAGTCGAGCGATAACACATGCGCGACAGAGTCCTTCCACGACGAAGAACGGCTGAGAATTTGTGTTAACAGCGGAATCTCCAGCCCCACCAAGGTACCGATCATAATGATCAAGCTGTACATTGTGGGGTTGTAGAGCGAATACATCGGAAACACGGTAAACAACAGCGTGCTGGAAAAGCCGCCGATGATCGCCACGCTGATTTCCACAAACACGAACGTCGAAACTAAGTGCCTGCGGAAATATTTTGAGAGGAACGATCCCAGCCCCATGGCGAACATGAACAGCCCGATCGTCAAGGAAAACTGCGTGACGCTGTTCCCCAGCAGATAAGTCGAGACCGAGGCAATGATCAATTCGTAAGCGATGCCGCAAAGTGCCACCACCAGCACGCTGAACATCATCACGGCCGCTTGCCGCGAGCTGAGCGCGGCGCTATCCAAATCTTGATCAGGCTGGTCGATGGCGGATTCCAAAATGATGCATTGCCTTTGGCGATTGGGAGCCGTGAGGAGGCGAGGCGATATTATTTGCCAAATCCAAAACCACCCGAGCCGCTGCGACTGCGAACGCTGTTGCTCGATGAACGCGCGGCGGAGGCTTTCGAGCGGGCTTGGGAAACCGCGTTCGAGTGATAATTTTTCGGGCTAACCGGCGTGGCAGCAAAATTGGGTTTGGCACCCGCTCGCGCACCACTGTAATAACTTCCTTGGCGGCTCATCATGCTGCCGAGCATGTAAGCTGTGAAGAAACCACCCATGGGGCGGTATCGATGATCACGGTGATGGTTGGCGGTGTCTGAGGCTAGTAATCTCCCCTGCTCCAAGTCAATTTGGACGGTAAATAATCGCTCCTCACCAGCATCCTGAGTTTTGTTGTCATTGCGGTCGGCATAGCCCACGATCGCACCGGTCGCTTCCATGGAAACACCGATCGGGTGCGACATCAATTTCGGCTGGGCGGTGTTCAAGTTTTCGCGATAAAGAGTCAGAAACTCTTGGTCCTTAGCGGCGTCGAGCGTTCGCGGTAAACCATCGGTTGGTTCGGTGGTGTCGCTACTGTCGTCCGCTTGATCGGCTGCGTCAGCTGGCGCTGAGTCATTTGCGAACAAATCGGCTGGCGAGCCATTTTCTTCGGACCAATCATCTTCGGAGGTTTCGGGAGTTCTAAACTGCGATAAATCAAACGAATCTGTTTTTTCACCATCCAGCTGAACAAGCGTCTGGTCCAGAATGTCAAGCACTCGATTGAGATCGATTACTTCCACCTTTGGACTCGAACATCCGGGGATGACCAACATTGCCAAACCAACAGCCATGAAGGAGCAATAACGCATCAAAGTAACCTTGTGCTGGGGAAATCGCGAGGCCTTCAGCGATGGAAAACGAAGCTGAGGGTATATCACTCGTCTGGATAGTTTAGCGTAAATCGTGTCGAAAATGAAGTTGGTCTACCCCATCTTCATAATAATCGGCCAGCCGTCCGGCGGGGTGGAATCGCGCCCGGACGACGAACTCTTGGGTTTGTGACACGTCGGAGGGGAAAGCCATAAAGATCACTCGTCCCTCCCACTCGCGAACTTGATCAAAGATCAATTGCACGTCACCGCTGGTCCCCTCGCTGTCAGTTAATTCCCATGCTAACCAATAGGCCCCGTCGCACTCAGGAATTTCATCAATATCAACCAGCTTGATGGCCGACTCGTTGGGCGGCACCGAAACGTATTCGGAAGGTTGCAAGCGGTGGCTGTAGATCACCAGCGACTCATCTACTTCATAGTAATGCAGGTGTCGCAGCTCTTCGGCAAATCCCACGGCCCGATAAGCCGCGTGAGCCTCGCGATAGATTTCTCCGCGCTCAGGATCCCGGTAGTCGCTCGATTGCACATAAACCATGCGAGCATCCTCTTGGCTAAGATATTCCAACAGGCTCTCGAGCATAAATCTGCCATGTCCGTGCCCCATCATGCTGCGGGCCAGATAAGTCCACGAGACTCCGTAGGAGCGATCGGTCCCCGGAATCGGTTTGGCCCCCGTGACGCCAATCAGACGGTCTTGCCTGAGCAATCCGAATTGACCCTCGAGCCCGGCAGCATAAGTTTTGGCCGCTTCTTCGTGGTCGTCCTCGTCATGTTCCAAAATGATCTCCAACGCATCGTCCACTTCGGACGATCGCAGCGGACGGAAGACAAACTCAGCTTGTTCCCTCAGAAACACCTTATCCACTCCTAAAGAGGACCCGCCGGGAGACCGCGCGGGACAACGGAAATCGTTACTTCCAAAGCCGCGAACACATCAAACAATAATTCCAGCCCCGGCAGCGGGAGCATCTGATTACTGCAAGTAAAAAAGTCGACGCAAGCTGCTTGCTGCTCCGGCCAAGTATGCACAGCCAAGTGGGACTCCGCCACCACGACAACGCCACTTAACCCATATGGACTGAAAGCATGAAAGACCGATTCCACCACGGTGCATTCTAGCAGCACGGCGGTCTGTTCCAGCAACTGTCGCAGCACTTCGGGCTCCGAAGGCAGACGCTGGCAAGCATGAAAGTCGGCTAAAACATGTGTGCCCAACCCGGTAAATGCTCCTAAGTCGACGCGCCGGAGCGACTCACGATTTAACCGCACCGCTCGTACTAGGTCGCTGGTCGAATCGGCCATCCACCGCTCGCTTTACCACTAGGGTCGTTGATGATTGAAAAGGGCACCATCCCTAACAGGCTAGTCGACAGCATGGGTGGGGGAAAGCTGTTGCAGTTCAGCGAATAAGTCTCGCTGACGCTCACGATCGTCCCGCTGTTGCGCTTGCCGGTATTGATCGCGCAGGTAGAGCAGACGCCGGAAGCAGTCGGCGTAGAGACTCAAATCGGCCCGGCAACGTCGACACGCGTTGCGAACCGACTGCCCCGCGTGACAAACGGGGCAGCGAAATTTCAGTTCGTCGAATTTTAGCTGATCAATTTTCAGCTCATTGGACATAGAACAGCACGTCTTCGAGTTCGTCGGCGAGTCGCCGCACGGCCGATTCGTCTTCAGCCTGGAGGGCTGCTCGCAACCCTTGCGAGAGCTCCTCGATCTCTCCAGCATCCTCTTCGCTGAGCGAATCGTTCAACCCGGCCGCTCGCTCCAACAACGCGGTTGCGGCTGAAAATCTTTCGCCGACTTTGCCATCCGCCGCAGGTGAAAGATTTCCGTCATCTGGTGATTGAAATCCTCCAAATTCTGCATGAAATCTTTCAGGGTCCCCCTCGGTGTCGGCTGCTTGCGGGTCGCTGGCAGGCGTCTCAGGGGGCAGCCACTGTTGGCTTGGCGACAGTTCGTCCCCGCTTTGGATTTCGTCGGAGTCTTTAAAGAGTTGATCGAGGCGAGCTTCGACTTGTTCTCGTTCTTCTGCTTGAAAGCGGCTGAGTGCGTTATCGATTGTGATTTTTTCGCTGGCTCCGGTGGCGACTTGCGTGGCGGTGACGTTCAGGGTGCCATTTAGGGATAGATCAAAACGGACCGCAATCTTGCTCAGCTCGCCACCGCCGCTGGCCAGTTTCAGATCAAAATCTCCGATGGAGCGATTGCGAGAAACTTCCGTGTGTTCGCCTTGCAAAACGTGGATCACCACACTTTCTTGATCATCGAACATCTTGCTGTAGATCTCTTCGAATCGAGCTGGTAGGGCGCTGTTGCGGCGGATGATCGGCTCGAACACCAGGATGGGGGCCGTTAGCGAGATGCCTTCGGCAAC
>CAZHTX010000290.1:0-7594 GCA_964535475.1 uncultured Pirellulaceae bacterium | reverse complement strand
CTACCGTGAACTGCAAGCCGCACTCCGCCGCGTCAACCTAACTGACCACGTCCATATCGACGGTACCGAAGCGGTCGAGTACACGGCAGCTCTCGGGGATCCATTTATGATTCGATTCAGTAGAAACATGTATAAGGGTGGTATGAACGAGAGAGCTTTGGGGCTTTACCGCAACTATATTGATCAGTTTCTTGGCGACACCGAGATGCGTGATATTTTACATAATAAGATTTCGTTGCATGGTTATTTTTCTGACGCCTGGACAGACCGCATGGGGACTCTGCGTGATCTAACGTGGGAGAATATCCAATCCGCCTCGCCGGGGGCAAAAGTCTGGATGAGTGAATTCTGTATCCTGGGCGACGCGGGGAACGCCCGTTCGTTCACGGGCAACGGCTTTGACGTCGATGACATGGATTTGGCGTTGCACGTTGCCAAAGTCATTCATCGCGACCTCGTTCGGCTGAATGTCTCGGCTTGGCATTGGTGGCTGGCGTTGACTCCCTACGACTACAAAGATGGCTTGATCAAGATTAATTCAGCGTTGGCCCCAGGCAGTATTCAGCCCTCGAAACTTTTCTGGACTTTCGGAAATTTCAGCCGCTTTATTCGCCCCGGCTACCATCGCCTTCATTTGCCAGATGCCGACGCTCTCAACGGGTTGATGGCGTCGGCTTATAAGAGTCCCGACGGCCAGCGCTTGGTACTGGTAATGATTAACGCCAGCGAGCATACTATCGACGTGTTGCCCAACGTGCGCAACTTGCCAGACACTCGCGGAATCAACGGCTTTCATACCTACACGACCGATGCGGGCGGCTCGCTGGTAAAATCGTTTGGGCGCGGCGAGTGTTCAGTTCCGCCACGCAGCGTGGTGACCCTAGTCGCTGATTTGACAAATTAAACATCCAGGAGGCGGCGTCATGCTGCGTTTGACGATTCATTTAATATTTTCGATCGTCCTTGTCGGTCACGGTTCAACGCTGGTTGCCGCACCAATCGTGAACCCACCCGCGGTGCCTGCGGCGGAGTCCTACGCGGTGCTTGTCAAACAGGAAGTCCTCGAGCAACCCGCCTGGCGAGCGGTGTGCGAGGCTTTGTTGGAAAAACACGCGGGCACGCTGCATACTTACCAAGCCTCGCCGGTCGAATTGCTGCCGCAACTACAGGCCGACCGCCCGAAATTTACCTGCTTTGTCGCGCCGCACCAGCAGGTGAGTCGTGAATTTGTCGCGACGGTCCACCAGCTCACTCGTCAATATGACTCCGATCCTTACGTCGATACCCTGTGGGGAACCCTCACCGGCTACACCGCCGAGAATGCACTCCAGATCGCCCAACACAACGCACCGCTGACGATTCGCAAAGTTGCGTCGGGTACCGAGGTCGCGCTGGAGATGTGCGAACAAGTCGTGTGTTATGACGAGCTGGTGAAAAATAAGTTTGTCCGCAAAACAAAAGATAACGAGCCGGAGTTTCTGCCAGGCCCCAGCGACACGACCGCCGCTTTAGTCCAATCGCTGAATGCGTATCAGCCAGACCTGTTCATCACTTCGGGACACGCGACCGAGCGAAACTGGCAGATTGGATTTAGCTACCGCAATGGCTATTTTCGTTCGGCGGGCGGACAGATGTTTGGCGAAGATACCCGCGGAGAACGGATTGAAATTGATTCACCCAATGCCAAGGTCTATCTGCCGATCGGGAACTGCTTGATGGGGCATATCGACGGTCCCGACGCGATGGCGCTGGCTTGGATGAATGATGTCGGAGTGAAGCAAATGATTGGCTACACCGTGCCCACGTGGTTTGGGTATGGGGGCTGGGGCGTGCTTGATTACTTTGTCGAACAACCAGGTCGATACACTTTGACCGAGGCCTTCTTCGCCAATCAACAAGCCTTGCTGCACGCGTTGGAGACGACCGACAAAGACCGAAAAGGCTTAATGTTTGATCGTGACGTGGTCGCCTTCTATGGCGATCCAAAATGGGAAGCAAGGATGGCGACGGCCCCCCTCGCTTACGAACAATCATTGTCCCATGCCGACGGTGTCTGGACCCTTCGTATTACTCCCAATCGGGGCGCAGACTCTTTCCAACCGATCAACACAAATGGTTCCCAGCGAGGTTATCGGCCACTTGTTCACTGGCTGCCACACCGCATGCAAAATATACGTCTGCTCAGCGGCAGTGAACTCCAGCCGGTGATTACCGACGACTTTGTCTTGATTCCCAACCCGCGAAAGAGCGAGACTGGCAGAGTGTATACGGTCGAGTTTACCGCCGATCGCTGGACCCCACAGCAGCAATAGACGACCGCTAAAATTCGTCGATTTCTTCTAGGTCCGGCGGCATCCCTTCGTCTTCCCATTTGTCGTGAACGTACCGCTGCGCATCGGCCGGGACCTGCAACTCAAAGAGCCATTGACATTCATCGTCCGCAGCTGAGTAATCATTCACCACCATGTTTGGCCGAAACAAGAAATTTTGTCCTGCTACGATGCGAAAGCCCAGGCTGGCAAGTTCCTTGAAATCCAAATCGGTCGTTTCGCGAGACATCACAATCGCCGTATCCTCGGGGAACATGCGACATATCGAGTCGAGGACAAAGCGTTGCTGCTCCCGAATGACCGGATGAAAGATGGCGCAACGAATGAAGACAATCGCCACCACCGCCTCATCAAAGTCAAAATCCTTTCGGATCTCAGCAAAATCAGGTGCCGGTTCGATGATCGCGGAGAAAACCTCTTCCCACTCCGCTGAATCGTCATCGCAAACATGACAAATGCTGAACCCTTCAGACTCGGCCCTGGCAAAATCGAGATAGTCGACCGCCAAGCGACCAGCGGTCGTCATTGTGTCTGAGGTTGAAAAACACTGCACGCAGATATCGTGCGAGCGAATGTAGTGGCTCGGCTCAAATGGCTTCGGATGAAAAGTGGATCGGCATTCAAAGTGCATCGCCATTCTCGTATTCGGATGAAAGGTACAAAATGCGTCGTGGCACTCAACCTGCCATTTATACGCAATGATGTAACATTTTCACAACCGACCTCGACAGCCAGCTAGCCAGCGGCTTATGCTGCGTGTCTGTCAGGACCACAATGGTTGCTTGGCAATGCTCGCCCACAGGGGTGTGACCACGATACATTTCTGGCTATTATTGCTGCACGCTTGGTAGTAAACGGCGGCCTTTAACGGGAAGATTTGTGGAAACTTGGTTTATCACTGCTTTCGGCGTGCTGCTGCTTGGCTTGGGGATCTGGGAAACCTTCATGGCCGTGTTGCATCCGCGCGCAGTTCGAGGGCCTGTAACCGCGATGATCAATCGCGGTTTTTATTATCTCAGCCATTCATGGCCGTTCGATCTTAAGCGTGTGTCCGTTTTCATTGGCCCCGTAACCGTGGTCACGCAAGTCCTCGGCTGGGCAACCCTGTTGTTGATTGGGGTCAGTTTGATCATCTGGCCCGAACTGGGCGTCGGTATCCAAACTTCTGGAAAACTTGCCACACCGACTGGTTTTTTGGACGCCGTCTACTACGCAGGTTTTACGCTAACCACTTTAGGTATGGGAGACCTTGTCCCGCAAACACAAACCATGCGATTGCTAACAATCTTCGCTTCCGGCTTGGGATTCAGTTTCTTCACGTTGGTGCTAACCTACGTGATGTCGGTCTATTCAACTCTTTCCAAACGCAACCAGTTTGCCGACAAAATTTATTACCGGACATCTCGCACCGGCGATAGCCTGCTTTACTTGGAAGCCTATCTGGCCGAACAGGACCGCTCCTTGGTCAGCCAAGATCTCAACAAACTTGCCGAGCACATGGCTGAACTGCTGGAGTCCCATCATTTCTATCCGGTGCTCTATTATTTCCGGTTTAACGAATCGCGTTACTCCATGACCAACGTCCTCCGTTTCTGTTTAGAGGTCGCATCCATATTCAAAGCGATCGAAGAACTCCAGGGCCAGGGGGGTAACAAAGGGGCGGGCTCCGAAGCCACCAACCGACTTTGGCACGCCACGATGCAAATGCTGGAAGATACCAAGTTTTACCTCAGGTACGCCGATGGCGAACAAGTCCCTCCTGAAACCACACTAGCGGAACGTGCCGCCCACCTCGTCCCCGCTGCAGAAAACGCTTCAGAGGATTTTGTCACCGCATTCGCCAACCACCAATCTCAATGGCTGAGCGATCTCAAAGCGTTAACCTTTTGCACCGACATCAAACACACAACTAAACCATCGCATTGAATGAAGTAAACCAGTCCCCCAATCTCGCGCCGAAATTCCCCACAAGGCCGGCATGTCCTTCGCACCGATGAGTACTTCCTCATTGGGCACATAGGTTTCCCGGGCTGCAAACCGTCTGACAATCTCCCGCTGGACTCGGCAAAGCGAATTTTGAAGTAAAAAACAAAGACAAGCCAAACGAAGATAGCTGTAACTGAGCGAAAGCGGCGTCCCGCTCCCGACTTTTCGTCTTTTTTTGCTTGGTTGCTCGCCTGCGAGCCTGTTTTGCCAGCGACAATCGATCTTGACCCACCGTTGACGATTCGACACAGTGCGTCTTCAGCTCGTAGCAAAGCAATTGGCTTGGGCGAGGCCCCGTCAAACGTTGTTCTAAAACGCTGTTTTTTTCGTCCCGAGCAATTCATTGTGACAATTCACCCCACGGCTTATATCTCGCCCGACGCCCAAGTGGATGCGAGCTGCCAAGTCGGACCACACGCCACAGTTGATGGTCCAGTACGAATTGGTGCAAACACCCAAATCGGCCCCTCGACCGTTATCCTGGGGCACACCACCATTGGGGAAGGCTGCACCATTCACGCTCACGCGGTGATCGGTGACATCCCCCAAGATCACAAATTCGCCGGCGAAATCTCTTTTTGCCGAATTGGCGACCGCTGCGTAATCCGCGAGGGAGCGACGGTGCACCGCGCCTGTTTGCCTGGTGAAGCGACCGTGATCGGTAACGACTGTTACCTGATGACCAACTCCCACGTCGCCCACGATTGCCACCTCGCCGCCGAAGTGACTTTGATCAGTGGTGCGCTGCTGGGCGGACACGTGCAAGTGGGTGAAAAAGCAATCATCTCCGGCAACACGGCGATTCATCAATTTGTTCGCGTCGGCGAACTGGCAATGGTCGGCGCCGTGGCCATGATCGCTCAAGATATCCCACCCTTTGCCATGACAAATCACGTCGGAGAGATCGCCGGCCTAAACACTGTGGGCTTGATGCGAGCAGGTATCTCCAGCCAAGAGCGAGAAGAACTAAAAGCCCTACTCAAAGTTATCTATCGCTCGGGTATTTCCTTCGAGCGATCCATCGAGCTCGCTCACGAATTATCCAACACCGCCGTCGGTAAACGATTCGTACAGTTCTTTGATGTCAGCTCCCGGCGAGGTATTCGCCGCCTGAAGCGAAAAAACAAACTGGCAGCCTAGTGGTTTGTCAAGATTAAGAATTCGGGTCGCCTTCTTGAGCCGTTTTGGCGCTAGCCACGGTTTTGTCGCATGAACCGTGGCTAGCGCCAAAACGGCTAACCCTAAAACTGAACTCTGACAAACCACTAGCCAACTCGGCTCCAGGTAGAAAATTTGAATGGTGTCGCGTCGAGGCGAAAGCTGGGACCCGCACAATCAATTTGTGGCGATCGGCTTGCAATCTTTTCACCTCGCGCCAAGTCATCGATATCGCCGCTCGCGATTTGCTAGTGCCCGTCTTTTTTCTTTGGTCGATTCACGTATCGCTTGACTTTTGCTTCGTGTTCGTCTACTTTGCATTACCAAGTGAAAGCGAGGGGCCTAATTCCTGGGAGTAACCGATGGAGCTTCGCGACGCGCTCCAGCAAATTTCCGAAATTCGACAGCAGATGGCTCGGAGCGAAGTCTTTCGCGGCTATCGGTCGTTGACCGTCGGTTTTTCCGGTGGCTTAGGGTTGCTGGCCGCGGCGCTGCAGTCACTCTGGGTGCCGGCGCCGGCTGCCGACCTCAATCGTTATCTCACGCTGTGGATCGGTGTGGCCACGATCAGCACCTTGGTCTGCGGTACCGAATTATATTTGCGAGCTAAAAACGCCGGTTCGGGCTTGGCCCGCGACATGACCCGCTTGGCAGTGGAACAATTCGCCCCCTGTTTGCTCGTCGGCGCGTTATTAACAGTTTGCATTGCCAGATTCGCGCCGCATGTCGCTTGGATGCTGCCCGGCCTGTGGGCACTCATGTTTGGTATGGGCATCTTCGCTTCTTATCGCCTACTTCCGACCCCGGTGATTTGGGCGGGGCTCTATTACGTGCTCTGCGGTTGTGGTTGCTTGAAGTATGGCCAAGGCGATTACGCCTTTTCCGCTTGGCAAATGGCAATCACCTTCGGAGGCGGCCAACTCCTCTGCGCCGCCATCCTGTACTGGACTTTGGAGAGAAGATATGCCACGTAGGGCGAAAGTAAATGAATCACAACCACCATCCGCAGGCACGAAACCGGCCGGCAGATTCTCCTATCATGGGCTCGATCGAGTCATCCACGAAAAAGCCCGCTTAGGAATCTTAGCGTCACTGGCGGCAAACGCCGACGGAGTCCTGTTTAACGATCTCAAACAACTCTGCAGCCTCACCGATGGCAACCTCAGCCGACACCTGGGCGTGCTCAGCGAAGCCGGCTTGATCGAAATTTGGAAAGCTACCAACAGTTCACGCCCGCAAACCATGGTCCGCCTCACCACGACCGGACGCGAACGTTTCGCGGACTACATTAGCGTGTTGGAGAAGGTCGTGGCAGATACACAATCTAAAGTGCAAGAGAACTCGCAAACCAAACAAACAAAACTCTCCGGTGGCTGGTCGCCAGCCTAAACACATTCTTTTTTTTACCCTTTTACTTTGCAATGCAAAGTGAAGTGCCGCAGCCAACAGCACGCTAGCCGAGGAAAACCATGAAGATCATTCGAGCCACCGAGATGGGCATGTGCTTTGGCGTTCGCGACGCGTTGCAGCTCGCCAGCGAGGTTTCCGAACCGGCAGGCGTGACGATTCACGGCGAACTGGTTCACAACCCCAAAGTGATCGAGCAATTAAGTAAAGCTGGCTTTACGCAACGTGCCGAGCACCAACGTGCTGCAGTGCCGACAACTCCACTGGTGCTGATCACGGCTCATGGCATCAGCAATGCGGAACGCTCGCGACTGCAATCGGCGGGCAAGCAGTTGATTGACACGACTTGCCCGTTAGTTCGCCGCGTCCACGATGCGGCCCTAACGCTGGAGGCTGAGGGACGGCACCTGTTGTTAATTGGTAAGCCCGGTCACGTCGAAGTCTTGGGCATTACCGAGGATATTAAGCATTGCGATGTGGTATCCAGCATCTCCGACGTGCGGTCTTACCAACGTGCGCGTTTGGGAATTATTTGCCAAACCACGATGCCCACCGAGACGGTCGAAGCAATCTGCGCCAGCATTCGTGAACACAACCCCGATTCTGATATTCGCTTTGTCGACACGGTCTGTCACCCGACAAAACGTCGCCAACAAGCAATGCTTGATTTGCTCCCTCAAGTCGATGCGGTAGTCGTTGTTGGCGGACACAAC
>CAZHTX010000289.1:4157-7596 GCA_964535475.1 uncultured Pirellulaceae bacterium | reverse complement strand
CATCTTCCTGCCTCCATCTTCCTGCCTCCATCTTCCTGCCTCCATCTTCCTGCCATTTCTGTATTGAGGCTGCCGCGTCCACGGACGTTTCCCCAGCCGCCAATTCCGCTGGTGCGGTTCGATATCCCTGATATCTTAACACGGATTATTGATATCTTTTAAGTATCAATAGCCCGGGTCGGAAAGGCCATGATTGCCGTGACTTGGCCGTTGGTAAAAAGCAGAAGGCCCCCCTCGGTATCGGTTTCCCAGCGGACTCGAAAGGCTTCCGGCAGATCATCGAGCGCCAGGAACCTCCCCGCAGCCATGCGTTGAACCGTACCGCGGTTTGCGGAGATTGGCCCCTCGTAATCGAGGTAGTGGCGGCGATGCGGAGCCAATTCGGTCGCCGGCATAGGCTGGCCGATGGGCAGCGGCCAGATCGGTGTCGCCCAAGTTCGCAAGCTATTGCCGACCTCGAACATCAGATCGTAATGCGATTCGGCGGTTCGCCCAGATGCTGTTCCGGCAGAGCCCAGGTGGCTGGGTGGAACTTGGTGCCAGAGGACGACGAACCTCGCGGCGGTGCTGGGAATTTGCTCGCGTTGGCTCATGGTACTTCAGCTTACTGCGGCAGGACGCTGGTTTCTTCGTTGGCAGTGGACTGGGTTGGTTGATTTCGACTGTAGGCTTCCACCAAGACGTTGATTGCTTGCGGGCTGTTGGCTTGCACGACTAGCGTGTATTCGATGGTTTCACCGGGAGCGATACTAGGAATTTCTCTTAGGTAATGAAAGTTCGCCAAGTTCTTTTCCCAGACGGCACCAGGAAAGCGAGTCTGTGAAATGGATAAGATTGGCACATCGGGTCGCAACGAGAAGCGAACTTGAACCTCACGATCTTCGCTAGCCGACTCGTTGGTCAATTGGATCACGTAGGTGACTTGATCACCCACCTTGACGGGATCATCGTTATCGAAAACTCGCACACTTAACCGCCCGGGAGCGGCTGGGGTTTGTGTGACCGGGGGAGTTTCTTCTTGCAATGGTGGTGGAACGACCGCGTCGTTTGGCTGGTTTTCGTATGGGTTAAGCGGCGTTGGGATCCGCGGTGGCGGTCCGGAGGGGAGCACCGGTGGCGGTTCAGCGGCGGGTGGTGCGACGGCGGGAGGTGCGGGGAAAATTTGGAATTCGAAGCGATCATCGGCTTGCGCACCTTCGGCAGTTTGCACCGTCATGATCGTGCTCGCAGGCCCCAGTGGCCCCAAGACTTGATACTCAACTTCGACTTCCGTCTGTGACCTGGCGGGCAGGCTGGGAATTCGCCACTTCAATTGATAGCGGGGTAAATTTTGGTCGTCGCGATTCTCCGAAGTCGCTCGCATCGATTGCAACTGGGCATCATACGTGACGGTCACCAACACATCGGAGACCGCTTGTTGCCCGGTGTTACGAATCACATAACGAAATAGTTGGACATCGTTGACGCGGACTTCCGGCGGCCCGCTAATGCTCGCTTCGATGGCGGGTGCCTGGGGAATCGGATTGGTTGCCGTGAGGCAGGCTTGGGCGCTGACCGGTGCTTGGGCCTGTGCCGAAGCGGTCACGGTTAAGCAACGTCGACCTGGCTGAAAAACATTATAACGAACAGGAATTCGCCACACGTCGCCAGGTTGCAAGGGATCATCGCGACCGTTGAAAACGATGGCGGTACCTTGTGAGACCTCCGCCATGCCCTCGTCCCCTTCGACTTTCAATTCGACAGCCTGCAGTGGACGTTGGCCGGTGTTGATCACTTCAATGTTAAAGGAGGCATCCTCACCCGTCGTCAAACGTTCGGAATCAGCAGCGACTTGCACGCGAACTTCGAGACTGGGAATGGATACATCGACGCGGACTTCCGAAGAAGCGGTTAAACCGTTTTGCGCATCTCGCGCGTTGAAGACCAGTTGGAATGGTTCTCTGGCGGAGACTCGCATCGTTACCGTGCCGACCTGTCCCCCTGGCACACCCTCGGGGTACGACCAAGTGATTTGATTCGGCCACTCTTGATGTTCGAAATCGCTGCCCAAGAATTTGACACCGACCGGTAGCTGGACGCTCAGGTCGACTGGCCCGGTAGCCAAGTTGCCAGGGTTGGAGACGTTCGCGGTGATCGTGATCGGTTGGTCGAAACCGGCGACTGCGGGACCGGTCGCTTCGAGAGCGAGTCGCGGGGCGCTCCAAGTCACCAAGGTCGTCCCCTGGGCCAACGGCAGTGCGGGAATATTATCATCGATGCCGGCCGGGCGGATGACTTGCATGGCTACGGTGGCGGTGCCCGACGTTCCCCGCAACGGCACGAGGCTGACCGTGGCGTTGCCATCCGCGCTCACTGTGGATTCAATCGTCGCCGAGCCATTGGGAGCGAAACCAGCCAACTCGGGGTTGAGAATTGTGTATTGGACTTTCCAACCCACCGCCGGAATCGTCCCTTCGCTGCGAGTGACGCGCGTGGTCAAAGAAACGGGCGTACCGGCCCGCTCGATCTGTGGCCGGGGAAAAGTCCATCGCGCGTCGACCCAATAAATCGTCGTGGTCGCTTTCCGCTGGTCCCAACAGTCACTCTCGGGAGCTAGCGCGGTAATCCGGCTGACGCCTTCGGTGGGGCTGCTGATCGTGGCCCAAGCTTGGCCCGCTTCGAGCTGCACATCATCGTTGGGAGTTAACGTCCCGCGGGTGATCAGCGCCGGTTTGGTGCGGGTGAGACCGCGGGCAAACGAGCCGCTGACCTTCTCCACTTCCGCTGGCTGCGTCCAACGTTGCAGCAAGTTTGCGTCGTCGGGAGCAATCTGAATAAAGTGGCCTACGCTCTCCGGCGTCAACATCCATTCGATCGGTTCGCCAGTAGTCAAGTAACCATCATTCCCACAAACACCTGAGAGCAAAACGACCTCACCGCCGACCGGCGCAATGACTCGGCCCGGAGACAACAGCAGGCGACCGCGTTTGCCTTGCTTCGGCAAGTGCAACGCGCCTTGCAGACAGCCCCGTTGCCCCACCAACACTGCCGGTGGACCCTTGGCACAATCTTCCGAATAGGGCGCGCCGCCAGGCACACAGGGGCCGCCGCCAGGTCCCGCGGCAAGCGGTGCTCCCACCTGAGGACCGCCAACCGGCGGACCTTGCAGGCACGGGGGCGGGGGCGTCGGCTCGGGGAACGCCGGTTCGGGTAACCAATTTCCCAGTCCGGCCAAACAGCAACCGCCCGACAAACAGCCACGGCAGTTCAAGCAAGAGCCGCCATCGGGGTTAAGCGGACAGGCCGGCAGCAACGTGGTGGAAGCACCCGTGGGAGCAAAAATGCAACTGCCCGTGGGATCAATCGCCGGTATACGCAGCTCCGCGCAGCCGCTGAGCAAAAACAGCAGCCCGCTGATCAACGCCAACCGACCAACCACTCGAGCCACTCGCGATACTCC
>CAZHTX010000289.1:0-4057 GCA_964535475.1 uncultured Pirellulaceae bacterium | reverse complement strand
GCGACTGGGAAGCGAGTCCCGCAAACGCTGGTCTCGTGTTCGCTGTGGTGATTTTGCCGAATTCCATGACTGTTGCCGATACCGTGAAGTGGTTATCGCGCTCGCACTCGATTGCCCAAGCGGGGCAGGACTCAACGACGAGTCTGTTGGTACTTTGCCCAAGCAAACCTAGCACGCTCTGGAGAAGATGTTGCGGAAAGGCAACATGCGGCGTTTAAGAAAAACAACAAAGGCGGGGCGTCTGGGAGGTTTAAAACGACTATATTACGGTACGCGGTCTGCTCGCAGCATCAGGCTCCACCTTTAGCGGTATCGCCAACGCAAACTTCAGTATTGATTTGAACACCATGTTTGACATCCAATTAGGTCGAATTCTTTCCCAGAGCCTGTGCATCGCGGCGTTTCTGCTCGTTTGCGGAGATGCAAAAGGGCAGACCGTGCGCAACGGGCGGGAAGCGTTGGCCGCTCGAACCACCGCAGCGGCCGAGTCGCTCGATCCGCAGAGATTGCCAGATTTGGCCGAAAACGCGGCCGCCTTGCGAAGCGATTATCAGGATTTGGTGAGTTATCTGCAGCGAACTTCGGACCCGGCCATCGTCGGCACTTGGTTGAATTACATTCGCTTTGAGGAGGTGCTCGAAGCGATGTCCGAGGAGGCGTCAAGGCGTCTCTTGATCGAGCGGCTGCAAGGTTTGTATTGGCGATTGGCTCGCAATGCGCCGGGTCTGGAACGCGAGCCGATCGTTAAATTTCGTCAGCAAGCGCGTCGCTATGCCACCAGGCTGCGACTTGGCGATGATCGCGAAGCGGTTCGACGGATTGACTCGGCCTTGACTCGGATCGCTGAGGTGCTTGGCCTGCCCGCGGGTCCGCTACCAGCGGAAGACGCCGAATTATTGACCTATAATTTGCGGTTTGTTGCCGCCAGCGGCTTTGCCCCCGAGTTGGTCGCAGCCATCCGCAATCACTTTAGCCAACCAAACGTGCAATTATTGGTAGGGGAAAGCGCGGTGAACGAGTTCGTGCAGCGCCCGGTATACAACGCGGGCCCCAGCAACGAATGCATTTTGGGAACGCGTGTGATCAGCGATACGGTGTTGGCGGGCAGTTTATCGGCCCGGCTGATCCCGGCCAGCAACACCGCCAAACTCAGCTTGTCGTTGCTGGCCCGTTTTGACAGCTTGGGCACCGGCTACCAGAAAAAAATCCGCGTTAAAACGCGCGGCTTTGGCGACGTTCGCAGCGAGCTGACATTGATGTTGGACACCAATGGAGTGACCGCCAGCCCGGTGACCACCTTTGCCAACCTCGATTCCCAAATCTTGGGAATTTCGCATCCGCTGAGGATTGTCCGCCGGATAGCGGCTCGCAAAGCAGCCGAGCAAAAACCATTGTCCAACAAGATCGCCTCAGAGCGTTTGGCAAATCGGGTGGGGGAACAGTTTGCCGAACAACTGGGGCAGCAATTATCGGGCGGCAACGATTTGGCTGGAGCTTTTGACAGCGATTTGTTGGAACGCTTCGATATCGCGGCTCCGAGTCGACATTGGAGTTCGACCAGCGAATTCGTGAAGCTGGCTCTGATGGTGCGAAATCAGGATCAAATCAGCACGGAAGTCGTTCCCGCACCGGCCCCCAGCAGCGAGGACATCATCGTCCGCGTGCACGAGTCGGCGATCAAAAATGTGACCGCCACCGTGCTCTCCGAACGGACGCTGTCGGACGTCGAATTCACTTCGTTTCTCAGCGAATTGCTCCCCGACGGTTGGCGCCCCCCGGCCGCCACTGGGAACCAGGGTGATGCGACGGCAGACAGCGGACGTCAAAACGAAAAAACTTCCGCGGACGCTGGCGATGATGATGACGCTGACAGCCGCGGGCAATCATCCAAAGCGCCGATCAACATTACTTTTCATCCCACGCGGCCGTTCGTCTTCGAGCTCCGTGACGGCAGCATTCGTTTGGGCATTTTCGGATTGAAGTTCGCGCAGGGTGGCGATGAAACACGGGCGATGGAAATTTCGGCGGTTTACACTCCGCAGCGGACTCCAGATGGTGACTTCAAATTGGTTCGCAACGAGGAGGTTGACATCGCTTTCGGCCCGCGGGGCGGGGGCGGCGTGGTTGCCAGCATTTTGCGGACGAACATTCGCCTACGTTTCGAAGAAATTTTCCCCGCCGAAATTCCGCTCGAACCTTTTCCCCTTCCCGTTTCGCCCGACCAGGCTGCCAGCGACCTCACGGCGACGCCAAGAACGTTAGTACCGACGGCGGTCGAAGCGGAGGATGGCTGGCTGGTAATGCACTTCCGCATTCGGGGTGGTGGTTAATCTTCACTGGGCCGGCGAGCACCGGGCCAGAGGTTCGCATCCGCTTTTCCGGCCACCAGGCGTCCTTTTTGGTTCCAGCCCAGGTAGGCCATCACGTCCGCCGGGCAATATCGCAGGGTCAGTCCGCAACGCCGGCGGTCGCTCTGATTGGGAGGCGAGCCGTGCAGCAGCAGATCGCTGTGGACTGACATTTGGCCCGCGCGGACCGGCGTCCGCTTGAGGGTGCCATATTTGGTCGGCTCGCGAACGGTTTGGTTGAGCACGTTGGTTGACGAAGAGTCACTTGACTCGAATTCGATCAAGCCAAAATGGTGAGAGCCGGCGACCACTTCCATGCAACCGTTTTCCTCGTCGGCGTCATCGATCGCCAGCCAGACCGTCAAGGACTTGGTCGGGGAAAGTGGCCAGTAGCTACAATCTTGGTGCCAATCGACACTCTTTCCGTCGCCGGGCAGTTTGCAAAAAAAGTGTGCTCCCCAGCCGACGAGGTTTTCACCCAGCAAGTCACTGACCACGTTGACGATACGGGGATCAGCCAGCAGGTCATAGATGCGAGCGTGTTTGAGGTGAGCGCTGCTGATCGAGTAACTATCTTTTCCGGCAGCCTGTGCGTCACCCAGCAGGGCGTCAAAATATTGCCGCAGCGAGTCGGCCTCCGGCGGGGTCAGGACATCCAAGGGGCTGAGGTAGCCGGCTTGATTCCACTGCTCAACTTGCTCGCTGGACAAGTGTACGGGTGACTGATTCTCGCACGGATGGAACCCGATCGAGCGGTCGAGTTTAGCGATATCGTTCGCGTCAGGAATAATGGCGAATTCGGTTTGCTGTTGCACTGCCGGAGCTCCTTTTGATAGAGAAGAACGATCGAGGCGCGGAGCGTCTCATGGACCTCACGTATTGTAGCGTGCCTCTCATCATTCGCGACTCAAGTGCATTAGTGGTTATTCCGATGGACCGGATTCCCCGTTTAAGCCAATTTAGCGATCCAGTCGTCGCCACCCGGTTGGCGGCGGTCGAGTATGCTGCCCAAAATGCGACGGCCTGTCGTTCGTTGGCGGTGCCTTTGGCGCGAGCTGCCGGGGACGCGGAGGATAGCGTGGCGATGGCCGCCGCCGAAGCGCTCGAGATGTTAGGTCCACCGGCCTCGGGCGATCTGCCGGAGCTGATCCAACTGGTCAACGAGCACAGCGACGGCGAAATCGTCTATTGGGCAGTGACCTTGATCGGTCGGCTTGGCCCCACCGCCGCCGCCGGCACGGAATGTTTGACCGCGGCCTTGGTGGGTTCACCATTTTTACCCGTTCGCGAGCGATGCGCGTGGGCGATCGCCAGGATTGGCACCGCCGCCGAGTCGGCAATTGCCGCACTCAACAAAGCGGCCGAAACGGGGCCACCTCGGCTCGCTCGCCTAGCCACGCACGCGATCGAATCGATTCGCGGAATGGCTGCCTGAGCGGCAGCAGAGCGTTTCTAGCAATCACCGCGACACCGGGCAGGGAGGCCAGGGATGCGGATACCATTTCTTGGGTTTCCATTGGCTCGCATGTTCGGCCCCGGCATCACCGTGCTCGGTGTGTTGGCGCTGATCTTCTTAGCGATCACCGGCAGGCTGGACTTGTCCTCCCTGACCGGCAAGCTCAGCGGTTTGACGGACAATTCCGCGGAAGTCACCCCGGCCGCAGCGAGCCCCGCCAACGGTGACGAAGTCATCATCGCCACCTTTAATA
>CAZHTX010000288.1:1244-7618 GCA_964535475.1 uncultured Pirellulaceae bacterium | reverse complement strand
TTTCACGCCTTGGTCAATGGACCTTTGGCCCGTCGTTTGCCGGGACAAACTCCTGGCCCAGTCGCTTTGCCAACCGGCCGGGGTTATGGACCAGCCGAGATTTTGCCGCTGATGACGACCAATGGTGTTGATGGACAAGGTCGCATCTTGCCCGGCGGCAACTTGGCTCAGGGTATCGACGCCTTAATGCGGTCACGCTACGGCAACGCCGCTGGTACAGAGACAGCTCCAGGCAGCCTGACTAATGAATATATCGATGAGTTTAACTCGCCGAACCAACCTCAAGTTCACACACGCAATTCGGTACATGGCTTCCCCCGGGATCGTCACGGCCGTGGAATCTTGGCAACCGACGCCAGCGGCAACCTGATCTCGGCTTACGCCGGAGCTCCGCTGGCCGGCGTCGTCCCCACGGCGGATGAAGTCGTCAATGATCCCTATGAGTTCAGTCCGACCAAAGACTTAGGTGGAGACAGCCGATTCTCGTTAGCCGATTATGAACGGGTCATGGAACGCAATCGCTGGCAGCAGTATATGCATCCGTCGGGCCTACAATTGGCGGTTGGTAATTTACTGAACGCTCACTCGATGCTTGGGCAAACAATTACACCGTTGAGCAGCGCCGACGTTCGCCCACCGCAACAACCGCCGACCGAGTTAGCTCGAGAACCAGGTATTAAGTTAGACCGCGGAGCAGCGAATCAATTGGGACTGTCCAACGATGTCCTGTCTCGCCGGCCACCAATATTGATAGAATCGTTATTGGCTCGGGTCATCGGCGATCCCAACAATTCCTTTGCCAGGCTTCGGCCAGGCCAAACCGCGACGATCGATGAACAGGACATTGCCCTGGCAAACCTACTGATCGCACCGGAACTTCGTGCTGGCGGTCAGTTGAACATCAATCGGCCTTTTGGCAATGGTTTAGATGACAATGGCAATGGAATTATTGATGAACCTTTCGAGTCAGTTCTGGAAACCGCTTACGCCGGAATCCCGTTACAACCGCAATACAATCTTGCTCCAGTACCAGTAGTATTTCGACCCAATGCACTTCCCGAATCGCCGCGGGAAGCGATGGCCAGGCATTTATATTGCCTAGTCATGCTGTTGATGAACGATGCGGATGTTCAAAAAGAACGTTGGCGAATCGATGCCGCTAACATCCCCAGCGGCCCTGAGCTGGATCGATTTATCGCACGGCGTGTAGCCCAGTGGGCAGTGAACGTCGTTGATTATCGTGATAGCGATTCGATCATGACACGATTTGTTTATGACTTTAACCCCATTAATGGCTGGAACACCAATCCAACAAACGCGGCCGACCCGACCAATCCACCTGAGATCGCCGAGGTCTGGGGCTGTGAACATCCCGAGTTGCTATTTATGGAAAGCTTGGCTTTCCATGACGTCCGAGTTAAGGACACCAATTTAGAGACTGGCGGAGATTTGAAAGCCGATGAGGACGCGCCGCAGAACACCGATCAAATTCGCAAGCCAGAAGGCTCTGCATTTTTAGAGTTGTACAATCCTCGTCCCAGAACGACCGTTGCGCAGTTAAACCATGAAGCGTTGCCGGCCGAGTTGTATGATTTTTCAGGGCCAGTTCCCGCACTGAACTTGGGTTTGCTGGCACCAGCCGATTCGGGGCCAAACGGCCCTGTGCCTGTCTGGCGAGTTGCAATTAGCGAGCCTCACTTTGACCCCAATGCGCAACCAAACCGTCACCGCATCAACTTTCCCGACACTGCGTCGTTTGAGCCGCTTGGTCGTGACGAATTACAACTTGCCGGGGCGCCCGCCGACTTGAACTTGGAGCGCTTCGTAATTTTCGTACGCCCCGACCCGTTGCAGCGTGATGAATTAGATGGTGTCGCTAATGCTTACGGCGTCGACACATCCGCGTTATTTGCGAACCTCACCAGCACAGCACCAGATGCGGCGCAGGTACCGCTGGGTACGTTCCTCACGATCGCACCGCGGACCGTGACGCACCTTGGTTCGCTGGCCGATGGCGGCACGCCGTTGGGACCATCTCCCCAGCGATTTGAAACCATTCTCAATCAGGGTGTTTTGCATTTCGATGTTAATGACGTGCGCACCACACCGGAAACGATCACTGAAGATGCCGGTAACGCAAATTTAGATACGCAAGACAGCAAGGTATTTATTGCTCAAGCTTTCACACCGCCAGGCTGGAACATTACCAATCGCGAGCGGGGAGAGATCTTCGGACCCGACAATTTTGGTATCGGTTTCAACATCTCCGAGCCACTGCCCGGGCTGATCTATTATCGCAAACCAACCGATTTCCTGATGGGACCCACCGGCGCTTTCACGCGTCGGGATGGATACTGGAATTACACCAGCGGTGCGAGTAGTGACGGCACGACCCCCACCGACGATCCAAGTGATCTGAACAACAACTTTCCAATCAGGGTGATCACTGAACTGCTGATGAGGACTGCCGATCCGGCGGAACCCTATCTGGGCAATATCGACGAGTACCGCACTGCCTTCCTGCAGCGTTTAGCGAATCCACTGCTTCCCTTTCAAGACAATCCCGCGCTACCGAACTTTAATCCATATCGTACCGTCGATTGGATCACGATGGATCTGAATGTTTTCAGCGGGGATGAAAGCGAATCGACGGTAATCGGTCGCGCAGCAACTCCTCGGTATGCCCAAGATAGCCGCCAGCGGAACGGCGCAAATCGGGATGGAAGTGATAACCAATTATTGTTTTCGAATAGGTTGAATGTGCCAGCCACAGGTGGCTTGCCGCAACCGATCGCCATTGGCAGCCCAAACTATAGCGTTGACATGGGGGTCACTCATCAATCACTTGGCTATTTGAATGAAGGGTACGGGGTGCGGATTAGCCGCCAAGTTGCCAGCGACGCGTTCCTTGATTACGTTGGTCAACCGATTACTCCCTTTGTGGCGCATCCGTGGCTAAACCGGCCTTACGCTTCGCCACTGGAGTTAATGATGGTCCCGGCGACCTCCCAAACGCGTTTGTTTGAGGAGTTCAGCGTGGCCACCCCCGGAAACGTATACACGGCTGGTAATTTTGACGACTTCCGAGCTCCATTCCTGCACTTATTGAATTTCTTCGATGGTCGCGAGGCAACTGACATCACCGCGGTTGGTAACGACGGCGACCACGCGCACCTGTATCGAATTTTCGAGTACCTGACCACGGGCCCCAAGTTTCGAGGACAGTCCGAGCCGAAGGCTCCGAGTTGGACCAATGGCGATCTAGGGATCATCGATCCTGACGTGCTGTTAGCTCGCAATTTCTGGAGTAGCACATTTAGATTTCCGTTTAACTCGCCGATCGCAACAACGGAGACGGGGCGAATCAATTTGAATACTTTAGGAGACCAACAGGTCTTCGCGGGGTTAATGTGGAACCACCTTCCACCCAACGAACGGGCAGTTGCCGCGAGTGGTCTTTGGAATTTATTCGGTGGTGCTCGTCGAAATCACACCATTCCAGGCAACAACAGTTGGACACAGTTCCCGCGTCCGTTTACGAGCTCCATGACGGATGGAACTCGCCCTGATCCGGCAAACTTCATGGCCCCCGATCAAAACCCTTTGATCGATGGCAGCATATTGGCAGGCGCTGGTGCCTTCAACAATGTCGATAACGCGACTCCTTTTTTTGCCAGATCATCAACAGGTCTGCATGACAACGTTGATACGAATGCACTGTTGCGTTATCAGTCGCTAATGCGAATGAGCAATCTGACAACTGACAATGCCAACACGTTTGTGATCCGCATTACGATGGGATTTTTCGAGTTCAACGATGCGACCGGGCTTGGTAAAGAGCACTTGGTCGACTTTGGTCGCAACAAGCGTTACCGGGCTACTTATGTCATCGATCGCTCAATCCCGGTGAACTACGAAACGGGTGTCGATAATGACACGCGAAACTGCATCCTGTTTGAACGTTTTTATCGTGATTAACCCCTTGCAGTTCTGCGTTCAAGAATACAATCAGCGCTCCGGCGAGGAATATCCATGAAGTCTACTACAAACAGCTCACCGCCCCGAGATTGGACTCAATCACGAGGATTTACCATCCTCGAAGTTTTGATCGCAATCACTTTATCGTTGGTATTGATGCTCTCGCTGACTAGGGCTTTTAAATTCTTAGCGGACCAAATTCGCGAGAATCGGGTCAGGGTTGAGCTCAGCAACCGGGCACAGAACGTCAATCAAATATTGCAAGACGATCTTCGCAATATGACGGTCAAGCTTGCACCTCGCGATGCCAACTCCGAGGACGAAGGCTACTTCGTTTATTACGAGGGGCCGACGACCGACGTGACTTCGGTGATGCTGGGTACCCAAGTCGCAACAGACGACCCGAGTCCCTATTTCCAAGACAGCCGGTTTGGTGATTTCGACGACTATTTGGCTTTCACGGTTTACAACCCGGAAACACCTTTTCGCGGTGTGGTACCGAAATATCTGTTGTTGGAGAAACAGGACGAGAGCGATGACGGCGTTGGCGACACGAATCCCAACGACTATGATGTTAGAAACTTAAACGCGGCCCAATTACAGGATGCGTTGGAGCCTGTAGTCATCTACTCGCACTACGCTGAGATCATCTATTGGGTACAGCCGGAGTACATAACGCAGGCAAGCACTGATGGGCTGGGTGGTTCGGGGTTATCGTATACCTATGACAGAGTTGGTAACGTGAACCTCCGAGATGCGGAACAAGGTATTGATGCCAATGGCAACGAGACTGGTGATGGATATCCAGACCGCTTGACCCTGCACCGGCGGGTGTTGTTGATCCGGCCCGACTTAAATTTGTCCGTATCGCCAGCTAGCCCGACCAATCCAGGCACGGCCATTCTCCCCGGGACATTACCGCAGTTGTCGTTTCCCACTCCGCAGGGAAACTATGTTTTCATGCAGCCTGATCCTTGGCCCAGCGACGCAACGGCAAACCCGTTGCCGCGAATCATCCGCACCGGGAGTGAGGGGAATGACCAACGGGACCGCAGTTGGCAAATCGGGATGGCGCCGATTCATCAACAATGCGACTTGTCGGCACGCTGGGTGCTCGACCCCACAACCGGTGCGCCAACCTCCCGAGTGGCTGCGAACTCACTGGCTGATTTGACCCAGCCCCATAACCGATTTGCACACGTGCGCGTGCCGGCCGCGACGCTGGGGTTCACCAACCCTCCGTTCAACGGATTTTCGTCGATGCCCGTGCTGGCGGTCGGTTCGCAAATGCCACAGTTTGAGTATGGCTTGCGTTTTAATGAAAGCGTTGCGGTAACAGACTTTTATCCAACGCTCAACATTTTTCTGCGTACTAATCCAATTAATCCTCCAAGGCCAGCATTCAATGGGTTTCTACGCCCTGAATTCGCTCTGGGGATGAATTTGACACATACCGAAGTACCGACCAACTTTTGGGGACGTGAACGATTGGGTGAAGATATTCTCAGCGCCTCAATCCTTGGCTTTGATGTGCAGATTTATGACCAATTGGCTTTGGTTGCCAATCACCCGGGCCCCGATGGACAAGCTGGCTCGGCGGGGGTGGGTGGCATAGGTGCGCCGAATTCGGATGATCTTGTCGTTTCGCCCAACGATCCACTCTTCTTTGAGATCGCGAGATCCCCTTTAAATGCAAATGCTGTCGCATCTCGAGGAGCGTACGTCGATCTTGCTTACGATCGCTTGGCGGGTGGGACCGTGCGAAAACCCACTCTCGCCCTCAGAGCGATGGCATACGACCAAAACATCAGCCCATTGCCGGGCATGAGCCCTCCCATCTTACCACCAGGACGCCGGGAGAAGCTGCATTCGCAATTTAGCCTGTGGCGTGAAGGGAATGCTGCTGTCACGCACCATGTGTCCGATGAGATCCTCAAGTCAGGCAAGCTGCTGACAGACGACCGTTTCATGGTTCGCTTGTTTCAACCAACTTATGATACTTTCACGGTGGATTACGAAACGGACGGTTTCCATCAACGTGATTTAAACGGGTTATTCCCGGCGTTACAGCGAGGAACGGCTTGGTTTTTTCCTCACCCAAGTCTCACGGCCGTCATCGACTTGGGTTCCGATGGACTCGACTTTAGCCCTGGCCAAATTCAATACGGTAACGTGGGGGTTGACGATCCGAGCGAGCAAGAAACGACAGCTCCGTTTGCCGCGCCCGCTTCGGCGATTCGCGTGAGATTGCGGATCATCGACGAAAATTCGGGTACCACCACCCAACAAGCGGTCACCAGTAATTCGGATTTTTAAGGGCGGTTCGGGGGGCTTTGTAAAACCGCTGTCCTCAGCTGTTTGGTATTGTAAAACCGCTGTCCTCAGCTGTTTGGTAT
>CAZHTX010000288.1:0-1144 GCA_964535475.1 uncultured Pirellulaceae bacterium | reverse complement strand
GATTGAGGACAATCGATCTACATTGCGAACGATTGAGGACAATCGATCTACATTGCGAACGATTGAGGACAATCGATCTACATTGAGGCAATTTGAGAAAATAGCTTACCCCCTACTTCCAATCTGATCTTCCAGCGGAGACAATCTGTACAGGTGGTTACTTTGTCACCTGGCGATTTAGGGACAGCCGCTTAATGTTGCCGTTTCCTCACTTGCAGACGATTTGGGGACAGTCGCTCTGCAATGCTGCTGGAGCTAATATCGTGAAGACGTCCACATCGCGCTTTCAAGCTTTCGACCCAGATGCCGAAATTCTTGTCCGCGAACGTAACCTTCCACACTGGTTTCAACCCGGCGTAGCCGTCTTTTTGACTTTTCGCACCCTCGACTCGCTGCCCCGCGATGTCGTGCTACGAAACCAACGCCAATTGGCAGAATGGCTCTGCGTGCGAGATTTGCCAATCTCCCTCGCGTCATGGGATTCGAGCCTTGTCTCGCAATCGGATCAGCGTCAGTTAGATGGATTGCCATCGGCTGACAGAAGACGCTTTAGGATGCTCAAAGACCAATTGCTCCACCACGCACTCGACCAGTGCCACGGAGCGTGTGTCTTGCAAGACCCCGAACTCGCAAAGATAGTAGCCACGGCGCTGCTGTATTATCACGACCAAGCCTACGACTTGGATTCGTTCGTGATCATGCCGAATCATGTTCACGCAATCGCCCAATTTCGAACCGGCTACGATTTATCGCTCGTGGGGCAAAGCTGGATGCGTTACACGGCAAGATTGATCAATAAGCAATTAAAATGCTGCGGCGGATTTTGGCAACCCGAACCATTTGATCATCTGATCCGGAGCGATTCGCAGTTCTGGTACTTGCATCGCTATATTGCCGCAAACCCCGAAGCTGCGAAATTGAACCCAGGAAGATATCTGTATTGGAGTTTGGATGAGGTGTCTTTGTAAAACCGCTGTCCTCAGCTGTTTGTTATTGTAAAACTGCTGTCCTCAGCTGTTTGTTATTGTAAAACCGCTGTCCTCAGCTGTTTGTTTTGTAAAACCGCTGTCCTCAGCTGTTTGTTATTGTAAAACCGCTGTCCTCAGCTGTTTGTTATTGTAGAACCGCTGTCCTCAGCTGTTTG
>CAZHTX010000287.1:1658-7627 GCA_964535475.1 uncultured Pirellulaceae bacterium | reverse complement strand
CATTGTAGAACTGCTGTCCCCAGCTGTTTGCCCAGGCTGCAAGCGATTGGGGACAATCGCTTTACAATGCAGTCCCGCAAGCGATTGGGGACAATCGCTTTACATTACAGCGATCTCTTTGCAGACTGCGCGGGCAGCGTCGATCGTTTCTTCGATGTGAGCCGGTGTGTGCGTACGGCTGAAGAACATCGCTTCGTATTGACTGCACGGCAAATAAACGCCACGCCGGATCATGCCCCAGAAGAATTTTCCGAACCGCGGTATATCGCTTTGGGCGGCCGTTGTCCAATCGGTCACGGGGCCCGGATTAAAGAACAGCGTCAACATGGCACCCACGTGCTGGACGCAGTGCGGCAGGCCAGCGTCGCTGGCCGCTGAAGTTAGGCCGGCGGCCAGTTGATTGGCTGCTTGTTCCAGATATTCGTAAGGTGGATCGTCGGCCAAAATTTTCAGCGTGGCGTTGCCGGCCGCCACCGCCACCGGGTTGCCGCTGAGCGTCCCGGCTTGGAAAACTTTACCCGCCGGCAGCACGCAATTCATAATTTCAGCGCGACCGCCGTAAGCCCCCAGCGGCATCCCGCCGCCGACAATTTTACCCAGCGTCGTCATATCGGGCGTAACCCTCAAGCGAGCCTGAACACCGCCGAAGGCGACGCGAAAGCCGGTCATGACTTCATCGAAAATCAGCACCGCGCCATGCTGTTCGGTCAACTTGCGGGCCGCTTCGAGAAAGCCTTCGCGAGGCGGCACGCAGCCCATGTTGCCGGCCACCGGTTCCACGATCACAGCGGCGATCTGGTCGGGGAAGTTGACAAAGGCGGTTGCCAACGCTTCGGCGTCATTGTAGGGCAGCACGATCGTGTCGCCCCCGGCGCCAGCCGTGACGCCGGGCGAATCGGGCACACCCAAGGTCGCCGCCGCGCTGCCGGCTGAGACCAGCAAAGCGTCGACGTGACCGTGGTAATTTCCCGCGAACTTGATCACTTTGGCCCGCCCGGTAAAACCGCGAGCGACCCGCAGGGCGCTCATCGTGGCCTCGGTTCCGCTGTTCACCAAACGGACTTTCTCGACGCTGGGGACCGCCGCGATGATCCGTTCGGCCAGTTCGCTCTCCGCCTCGGTCGGCGCGCCGAAACTGGTGCCCCGCGCGGCCGCCGTCGTGATCGCTTCGATGACTTGCGGGTGTGCGTGGCCGAGGATCATCGGTCCCCACGAACCGATGTAATCGAGATAGCGTTGGCCATCGAGGTCGGTCAAATGGGGGCCTTGGGCGCTGGCGATAAACAGCGGCGTGCCACCCACGGCACCGAAGGCGCGGGCCGGGCTGTTAACGCCCCCCGGCATCAATTTGCCAGCGCGCGTGAAAGCAGCCTGACTGCGGGGACCAGCGAACGTTGGTTGGGTCGTCGACATGTTAATAATCCGGCGGAGTCGGGAAGTGAAAGAAACGTGGCGAGTTGGGAATTGCCTTTAGGCCCTCAGGTCCCAAGCTCGCATCGCATCGAGTCGCCCACGGGCTGTCAAATCAAAATGCAAAGGAGTCACCGTAACGTGGCCGCGGCGGAGTTCCGTGGCGTCGGTTTCATCTTTGGGGAGTTCACCCGGGGGCGTCCAAAGCGCCCAGTAATAATCGCGACCGCCCGGGTCGGTCCGTTTTTCGTACTTGCCACCATATTGGTCCAGCCCCATCGGCACCACCTTGACCTCGGCCGCCGCCAACGTGGCCGCGGTGGGGATGTTGATATTGAACAGGCTGCCGGGCTGGTTATCTTTTTTCAGCAGCCCGCCGATCACGTTACGAGCCACCACGGCGGCCGCTTGGAAATCGGCTTGCGGGTCATACTCGAGGCTGACCGCGATGCTGCGAACGCCAAAAAAAGCCCCTTCAATCGCTGCCGCGACGGTGCCCGAATAGAGCACGTTGATGCCCGCGTTGAGACCGCTGTTGATGCCGCTGACTACCAAATCGGGACGCACCGGACAGAGTTCGCTGATCGCCAGTTTGACGCAATCGGCTGGAGAACCGTCGACTGCCCAGGCCCAATGCCGATCATCTTGGAAAATCTCTTTGCAGATCAGCGGCGTCAAATAGGTGATCGCGTGGCCGACGCCACTTTGCTCGGTCGTTGGCGCCGCCACGAAGACTTCGCCCAAGTGGTGCAGTTGGGCAGCCATGGCGGCCAAGCCTGGTGCGTAGACGCCGTCATCATTAGTCAACAGAATTTTCACGGTACCGTTTTGTAGCTGAGGAGGGGGCGAAGGGGAGCGGGTAATTCGTTACGATCAGGGCACAACCCCTTGGGTGCCCGGGGACGCGTTCCTATACTTCGTGATTCTTCCCGCTATCACCGTTTGATCGCAAGGGTGCTTCCGTCGTTCCCGCGGAGCAACATCCCTTCTTCGCAACTATCCGCGCAGCGAGATTGATTCGTATGCCCAATGATTTGGCAGTCGCCGAGACACAGCTGACCGACCAGCGGGTGTTGGTGTTGGACTTTGGCAGTCAATACGCCCAACTGATCGCCCGTCGTGTCCGCGAGCAAAATGTCTATTGCCAGATCGTCCGTCACGACCTGCCGGCCAGCCGCATCGCTGAACTGGCGCCCCAAGGCATTATCCTCTCGGGCGGCCCCAACAGCGTCTACGCGGAAGGCGCACCGAAGTGTGATCCCGGGTTGTTCGATTTGGGGATTCCCGTGCTGGGGATTTGTTACGGCATGCAGCTGGCCTGCGAAGCATTGGGTGGTAGAGTCGAGCATACGCCCTCCCGCGAGTATGGTCGAGCCAGCTGTCGAATTGTCGCAGACGATAAATTGTTTGCCGGCTTGCCCGCAGAGACCGACGTCTGGATGAGCCACGGGGATCAGGTCTCGCAAGTGGGCGACGCATTTATCCCCTTGGCCACCACGGCAACTTGTCCTTTTGCCGCCGTCCGCCACCGCGAGCGGGCTGTGTTCGGTATGCAGTTTCACCCCGAAGTGACCCACACTCCGCTGGGCAACCAGATTCTGCACAATTTTGTCATGAACGTCTGCGGCTGTGAGGGAACATGGCACTTGGGCGATTTTGCCGCCGCCGCAATCGAACAGATTCGTCAGCTGGTTGGTGATCGCCGCGTCATCTGCGGGCTTTCCGGGGGGGTCGATTCCTCGGTCACCGCCGCGCTGTTGTACAAGGCAATCGGTTCTCAGTTGGCCTGCATCTTGGTCGACAACGGACTGCTGCGAAAAGACGAACAGGCAGCCGTGATCTCCGAGTTCAGCAATCACTTCCAAACCGAACTGCACGTTGTCGATGCTCGCGAGCGATTTCTCCAGCAACTCGAGGGCATTACCGAACCGCAGGAGAAACGTCGGCGGATTGGTTACGAGTTCATCGAGTGCTTCAAGGCCGAAGCAGAAAAAATCGAGGGGGCTCATTTCCTTGCCCAAGGCACCCTCTACCCCGACGTGATTGAAAGTGGGGCCGACGTCGATGGACCGGCCGCCACGATTAAATTGCATCACAACGTGGGTGGACTTCCCGAACAACTTGGGTTCGAATTGATTGAACCGCTGAGGGATTTGTTCAAAGATGAAGTCCGCCGCTTGGGCTCCGAGTTGGGATTGCCCGACACGCTGGTCTGGCGACACCCGTTCCCGGGCCCCGGGTTGGCCGTGCGGTGTTTGGGCGAAGTCACCGAGCAACGGTTGGCCGTGTTGCGGGATGCTGATGCGATCGTGGTGAATGAAATTAAAGCCGCCGGCCTGTATCGGCAGACCAGCCAATCGTTTGCCGTGTTGTTGCCGGTCGAAAGTGTCGGCGTCATGGGCGATGCGCGAACTTACGAAAACGTGATCGCCATCCGCAGCGTAAATACCGATGATTTTATGACGGCCGATTGGAGCCGTTTACCGTATGATCTATTGGCCCGCATCAGCACCAGAATTATCAACGAAGTCAAAGGCGTAAATCGCGTCTGTTACGACATTAGCAGCAAACCACCCGCCACGATCGAATGGGAGTGAGCTAGAGCGAGTTAAGATGGGAAAACAGTACATATACCAAATCGAAAATCTTGTTAAGAAACATGGCCCGAAGGTTGTCCTCGACAACGTCAGCCTGGCATTTTACCCGGGGGCCAAAATCGGTGTCCTCGGCCCCAACGGCGCCGGAAAATCGACGCTGCTGAGGATTATGGCTGGCCAGGACACCGAGTTCGAAGGCTCCGCGAAAATTTCTGCCGGGTTTACCGTCGGATATCTTTCCCAAGAGCCCGACCTCGATCCTGAAAAAACCGTTGCCGAAAACGTGCAAACGGCTGTGGCGGAACGCCAAGGCATCCTCGATCGCTACAACGAAATCAGCATCCTGCTGGGCGAAATCGATGATCCCGATCAGATGGAAAAGCTGTGCGACGAAATGGCCGTGCTGCAAGATACCATTGACGCGGGCAACCTCTGGGAACTCGATCGCCAAGTCGAAACGGCGATGAACATCATGAATCTCCCTCCCGGAGATTCACCCGTTACCAAGCTCAGCGGGGGCGAACGCCGCCGCATCGCGCTGTGCCAATTGTTGATCCGCCAGCCCGATCTGCTGCTGCTCGACGAACCAACCAACCACCTCGATGCCGAATCGGTGGCTTGGCTCGAACAGCACTTGCACAACTACAAGGGAACCGTCGTTGCGGTTACCCACGATCGTTATTTCCTCGATAACGTCGCCCAGTGGATCCTGGAAATTGATCGCACCAAGGGGATTCCCTTCGAGGGCAACTATACGGCTTGGTTACAAGCCAAAGAGAAACGATTGTCGCTGGAAAAACGGCAACAGAAAGCTCGCGATCGCACGCTGTCGCGAGAGCTGGAGTGGATCCGCATGAGCCCCAAGGCGCGGCAAGCCAAAAGCAAGGCGCGGATCAACGCCTACGAGCAAATGGCGGCGGAACAGTTCCAGGAGACTCCCGATGATCTGGAAATCCAAATCCCACCCGGTAAACACTTGGGTGAATTGGTTATCGAAGCCCAGCAGCTTTCCAAAGCGTTCGGCGACAAACAACTGATCAAGGACCTCAACTTTCGCTTGCCGGCTGGCGGTATCGTCGGCATCATCGGACCCAACGGCGCTGGCAAAACGACGCTGTTTCGCATGATGACGGGCCAAGAACCTGTCGATCAAGGAAATATCCGACTCGGCCCCACGGTCGAATTGGGCTACGTCGATCAAAGCCGTGATTCGCTCGATGCCGACAAGACGGTCTTCCAGGAGATCAGCGGCGGACACGAGACGTTTGATATGGGTGGTCGTTCCGTCAACGCTCGCTCGTATGTCTCGAAGTTCAATTTCAAAAAGACCGATCAAGAGAAAAAAGTTGGCGTTCTCTCCGGTGGAGAGCGGAATCGCGTCCATTTGGCAAAGCTTTTGCGAAGAGGGTGCAACGTGCTCTTGTTGGACGAACCAACCAATGACTTGGACGTCGATACGCTTCGTGCTCTCGAAGAAGCCATTATGAACTTTGCCGGTTGCGTCGTCGTCACCAGCCACGACCGCTGGTTCCTCGACCGCTTGGCGACTCACATTTTGGCTTTTGAAGGTGACGGTAACGTCTACTGGTGCGAAGGCAATTTTGAAGTCTACGAAGCAAGCCGTCGCGAACGTCTCGGTGTGGAGTCAGGTGGCGCCGATCGTCAACGTTACAAGAGTATTCGTGGCTAAAGACCCAGTTTACCGATCGCAGTTCGGCTTGGCCGGCCGAGCTGCGATCTCTTCATTCCTAGTTAATTATATTGATCGCAAGTTTCGCGGAGGATTAAGGAAATGACCATCACTCGAGTTGGTAGCAACGCGCAGTACGCTGACGGTTGGGCAAATATTTTTGGTGGTGACTCGGGCGCGAAGCCCAAAACCAAAACAGCCAAGAAAACGGCCGCCAAAAAGTCCGCTCCGGCAAAGGCGGCTGGCAAAAAGTCGACTGCCAAAAAGTCGAC
>CAZHTX010000287.1:0-1558 GCA_964535475.1 uncultured Pirellulaceae bacterium | reverse complement strand
AAAAGTCCGCTCCGGCAAAGGCGGCTGGCAAAAAGTCGACTGCCAAAAAGTCGACAAAGAAAGCCGCTGTGAAAAAGACAGCCGTGAAGAAGGCTGCTGCCAAGAAGACCGCTCCCAAAAAAGCGGCTGTCAAAGCTGTGAAGGGCAAGAAAACGGCGACTGCCAAGAAGTCCAGCAAGAAAGCAAAACGCTGACGCTTAGCTAAAAACTTATCCGAAAATTGTGAGCGCTGGCCGCGGGCCTTATCCGAAAACTGTGAGCCGACGGCGCTAGCCGCGGGCCTTTCCGAAAACTGTGAGCCGACGGCGCTAGCCGCGGGCCTTATTTATGGTTTTCGGATAGGTTCTAAGTCTCAACGACGCTATCCACGACGCAACTCTCCCCCCACGGGGAGAGTTGTTTCATTTTGCGTGCACAGTGTGGCGACATCGGCTAAACTGAAAGTCCGTTCGGATTCATCTGTCGAGGCTGTCAGCGAGCATCTTGGGCTTGACCAACAGCCTTGCTTCCCGCCTTTTAGAAAAAGTTTCCGAGATGCCTCAGAAACGAGCGAGCGCCGATTTTCCCAGCGCCGTGTCTCAACGGGTGCTGCTCGTCCTGGCCCCGCTAACTTGGTTGCTGACTTGCACGCTGCCTAGCGCAATTGACGCGTCCCAACCCGAGCAACTCAACTTTGCCAGAGACATACAACCGATCTTGACCGAGCATTGTCTCGATTGCCACAGCGGCGATGCGGCCGAAGCGGGGCTGGCGCTCGATAGCCAGCTCGAAGCACTCCGCGGTGGCGATTCAGGGGAAGCGGCGATCGTCCCGGGAGAGGCGCTGAACAGTTACTTGATCAAACGCGTGATCAGTGACAACGAATCCGAACGGATGCCACCCGACGGCGATCCGCTCTCAACCGCTCAAATTGAAATCCTCCAGCGGTGGATTAACGACGAGTCGACCTGGACAGCCGCGCGACAACAATTGGGCCAAGAGACGCTCAGCCATTGGTCGTTCCAACCGCTCGTGCGCCCCTCGCTGCCAGTCGTCGATGCCCAGCCCCCGTCTCAGCAGGCCCAATTTCAGCAGCCCGCGCCTCTCCAGCCGGTCGATGCCTTTGTCTGGCAGCGGTTGCGAGCCCAGTCGCTCGACTTTTCCCCACCAGCCGAGCGGCGGCGGTTGGTTCGGCGACTTTATTTGGTCATGCATGGTGTGCCGCCCACGCTTTCCCAAGTGGAAAACTTTGTTAGCGATCAACGCCCAGACGCTTGGGAACGGTTGATCGAAGAAGTCCTCTCCAGCCCTCGCTACGGCGAACGCTGGGGTAATTTCTGGCTCGACTTAGTGCGTTTCGGCGAAACGACAGGATTCGAGACTAATCGCGAACGGCCGCACGCTTGGCGGTATCGCGATTGGGTCATCAAGGCGTTTAATGAAGACAAACCTTACAACGAATTTATCCTCGAACAACTGGCTGGCGACGCACTCGGCGCGCCCTTGGGGACGGGATTCCTCGTGGCCGGTCCCAACGACATCGTCAAGGGCCAAGATAAATTGCTGGGGCTGATGCAAC
>CAZHTX010000286.1:0-7664 GCA_964535475.1 uncultured Pirellulaceae bacterium | reverse complement strand
GTGACTCAGTCAGGCTCGCTGCGTGACCGTAAGTCCTTTGATATCATGCGGCAGTCCCATTCGCTCCTGACCCTTTTTTCTCACGCGGGCAGGTAGGTCCAGTGCAACACGCTAGCGAGCTGGTACGACGGCCTTAGCGAAATTGCCCGGTACTGCCTGAACAACAAAATAACCCAGCGGCGTTTCGTCCAAACTGCGCGCCAGCCACAACGCATCAGGACGTGTTCGAATGCTAAACGTCTCGCCTTTTTTTAGGGTGCAGTAAGACCGCGTGGAGCCATCAGCACCCACCCAGATCAGTTCCATGGGCTCAGCTTGTTCATTCATAAAAAGGACATCCACCAAATCGCCAGCGGGATTGGATTTCGGCAACGGGTTACCATCTTCAGGATTCCAGGCCAATGCGGTACGTGATTCAATGGAAACCCTCGAAGAGGCATTCCTGGCGGCTGACAAACTTAGATATGGGTGCGGGAAGGTTGGGCGTGGCAGCGAACTCCATAGTTTTTGTGACAAACCATGTAACAGTGTTGCATTACCGGGTCGTTCGGCAACATTCTCGTTTTCATCAGGATCGGTATCGTGGTCATAAAGTTCTTGTGCAACGATATCGCCTGTCCGTTGATCCAACCACTCGACATAACGGTGTTGATTGGTCCGCATGGCATAGCCCATATAATCGATTCCCTCATGCCTCCGCGGGAACTGGCTAAACGCTGCGTCTTTGACTTTCACGGCGTCGCCGTTGAGTAAAGGAACGAGGCTGGTCCCTTCAAGCGTCTTTGGAATTGGCAAAGACGCCAGTTCGCACAATGTTGGATAGACGTCTACGAATTCTACGAGTGCATGAGATTGGCGCCCGTTCGTCGTTGCGCCTGGTGCGCGAATTATGAGAGGCGCACGCGTGTCAATCTCGTAGTTGGTTTGTTTACACCAGCCGCCATGTTCACCAAGTTTCCAACCGTGATCGCCCCAAAGTACAACAATCGTATTGCGAGCAAGGTCGAGGCGCTCGAGTTCATTAAGGAGGCGGCCGACTTGCGCGTCAATGAATGAAACCGAAGCGTAGTATCCATGCTTCAGTTCGCGTTGCTGTGGCTCGCTGAGCTGACCCTCAAAAGGAGACGGCGCGTCCGCGTAGTCCATGTAGCCACGCAACTCGTAGAACCCGCCCATGGACCGATCACCGAACGCAACTGCAGGCGAATTGAAAGGCAGGTACGCGTTTTTCGCGAGCGGAATTTTTTCGCGATCATAGAGTTCCCAATAGGACTCGGGCACGATGAACGGAAGGTGCGGACGTATGAAACCAACTGCGAGAAAGAACGGAGACTTGCCAGCGGAAAGTTCTTGCATCTTCACTAATGCATCCGAAGTGATCTTCCCATCGTGGTTTTTCTCGTCAGCTTGCTGCTGGATTTCCGTCGCCGGTCCACGCATCCGATTGATGGCTGCTTGAGGTTTCCCTGCCACTCTCATTTGTTGTCGGAATTGGGCGAGGCGATCGCGGTTGGCGGCCGAGTGAGCAATGACGTCCTGAGGGCGGTGGGTCGGTTCGTCCCATGACGGTACGTCAGGAAATGGATTGTGATAAATTTTACCGTACGCAACCGCGCGATAACCATGCTGGCGAAAGTGTTGTGGAAGCGTAACTACGTCTGGTATCACGCTCCGCATCTCGGTTCTTAAGTCCCACACCTTGGATGAGTCTGGCCGCAAACCGGTCATCAGGGAGACTCGCGACGGATTGCAGACCGCCTGCTGGCAGTAGGCATGTGAAAAGGCCACTCCTGAAGCTGCCAAGCGGTCGATATTTGGTGAGTGAATCTCATTAGAGCCGTAGCACTTGAGTTCATTTCGAAGATCATCAACGGCAATGAACAAAATATTCGGTGGGTCGGCGGCGTCTACGAACCCCAAGGTAATGACAACAATTGCGACGCTCATCGGAACGATCTGATTCAGAAACTTCATGTCGACCCTGGATTTGAGTTGGCTGCCCGTACTGTGGACGGAGTTCTATTATTAGCTGCGGTAGATAACCGCAATTTCTGGATTGCTATTGGAGGCCAATAGGTTCCGTGTTCCTCGGGACTTTTTGATTGACTGCCAAGCATTCTAAATGTGTCTGGCGGGCTCCCGCAGAGTACCATGTTTATCCGTTTTATTGAACATCTCGAAAACCTCGCCTGCCGACTCCTCCGCCAACGCTCGCGATGTTGGGCGGGCAGCTCGTCATGCATAAACTCTCCCATCCCCAGCAAAAAACCATACAGCCGATAGATATGTTGCTGCTGGAGTGGGTCTACCAAGGCAGGCTTAGCTCGCAAAAACCAGTAACGGTCAAAAAGTAGTCTTAAAAACAAAAAATGAAAACTTAGTTGCGCAAGAATTCCCGATACGAGTCTGGCAGCATACACACGATCTTGCTGGGCCGCCCGCAGGACGTGCCAAAAGCCGCTGTAGTTTACTACATCGTAACGCTAGGTATTTCGCAACCTGTTTTTGTCATTCGACCACTGGTCGGTGGAACAGATCGAGAGTTCGCTTGCGCCTCTTCGCTGTACGACTTAGAACCTATCCGAAAACCCAAGAGAACCGCCGGCTAGTGCCAAAGCGGCTAATGGTTTTCGGATGGGTTCTTAGGAGACAGAAACGAACAATAGGCATCTTCACCAGGGGGGCATTCTGGAGATACTAGGCCTTGTTTTTGAGTAAAGGCAGGAATGACTGTGTGTTGATAACCACCAACGGTTCGGGGGCGATTCAACACCGCAACTACTCCTTGCATTCATCTCCAGGTATTGGTCCTGGCGTCGCATTCTGAACAACGGTGGCCCCCCTTACTGGAGTCCCCATCCGACATGCTTAGCCAGTAACTTCCGCCGGCATTGGGGCGCCACTCAAGGCGGCCAAAATATTCTCGGCGGCGATCCGCGACATGGCGTCTCGGGCTGACCGCGTGCTGCTGCCAATGTGCGGGGCGATGACGCAGTTGTCTAGCGCTACCAGCGGGCAGGCCGGGTCGAGTGGTTCGGGGTCGGTAACATCCAAACCAGCCGCCGCCAACGGTCCCGCCGTGAGCGCCCAGTGCAAAGCCTCTTGATCGATGATCTCACCCCGCGCGGTGTTGATCAAAATCGCCCCCGGTTTCATCATGCCCAGCCGGTCGCGGTTTAACAGATGGCGGGTATCTTCGTTTAAGGGACAGTGCAGCGAGACGATGTCGCTGGTCGCCAGCAGTTCTTCCAGCGATAACAACCGGGCCGCCAATGCCGTTTCTAAAATTGGTTTGGCTCGCCGCGAATGATAGACAATCGGTGTCCCCCAACCGCCGTGACAACGACGGGCAAAGGCTGCACCGATGCGGCCCAGGCCAATCACTCCCACGGTCTTGCCAGCCAGTTCCGTGCCGAGCAAGCCGAGCGGTTCCCAAGTTTTCCAAGCACCACTGCGGACGGCATCGATCGCCGGTTTCAAATGCCGGGCGGCAGCCAGCAACAAGCACATCGCCATGTCGGCGGTGGCATCGGTCAAGACGTCCGGCGTGTTGCCAACACGAATCCCCCGCGATGCGGCCAGCTGGACATCGATGTTGTTGTAGCCGACAGCAAAGTTGCTGATCACGCGCAATTCCGGGCCGGCCGCGTCGAGCAATTCGCCGTCAATGCGGTCGCTGAGCAACGTCAACAGCGCTTGGCAGCCGACCACTTTCTCCAACAACACCTCGCGGCCCGGCGGCAACCGCCCATCCCAAACTTCGACTTCACAATGCTCACGCAATTGCTCCAGACCACATGCGGGAATTTGCCTGGTGACGAAGACGCGGGGACGGTTCATACAGAAATCCTAAATGGCCAAAACGGCCTCAGATGTAAAACATGCTCTCAGCATCGGTGTTGCAAGCTGTCACTAAATCGGCCAGCGACGTGGTGGCCAGCGCCTCCCGAGCCGCTTCGTCGGCGCGAATCCACAAGTCGCGCAGCGCAGTCGCTTCAGCTTGATCGCCCGCTCCTTCCGCACCGCCCGCGGACGCATCTCCGCAACCGATCGCCTCGGCAATCTCCAAAACGCTGATCCGTTCGGGCGGCATCGCTAAACGATATCCACCTCCGCTGCCGCGCGTGCTGATGACCAAATTGCTGGCCCGCAACGATTGCAAAATTTGCACCAGAAACGGTTGCGGAATCTCCTGGCGGGCGACGATCTCGCGCAACGCTACCGGGCGATCCTGGGTATATCGCTGAGCCAATTCCAGCATGGCAAGGCATCCGTAATGGACGCGAGCGGATACTTGCAACACGTTCTTCCTCTATTTTCAACGAACGAAGGGCCCGCCAATCAATGACTGCAAGCAATTACTGACAGCAATTACTGACTATGCAAACCACATTCAGTCTTGGCGAATCCGCTCCAACGACCTGCCCGTTCATCCTCGCCAACCATCACGCTGCGGGTGCAGGGCCAACAGCCGATGCTCGGGTAACCAAGGTCGTGTAAGGGGTTGTAAGGGATGTCATGAGCGGTGATGAATCCCCACACCTCACGCTTCGTCCAATTCGCCAAGGGGCTGACTTTCACTAACTGAAACTTGGCGTCCCAACCAAGAATCGGCGCGGCCGCTCGATCACTGCTCTGGTCCCGCCGGATCGCACTGGCCCAAGCTAAATGCCCGGCAGCCGCTCGCTGCAACACGGCAATCTTGCGATCCGCACAGCAACGATGCGGATCAGTCCGATACAACGGTCCCCCGTGAGCCGCCTCGTACTCTTCCACCGTTTGATCAGGATACTTGAATTCCACCGTGATGCCGTAACGGAGCTTGACTTTTTCACGCAATTCCAGGGTTTCCCGGAATTGATACCCCGTTTCCAAATTGAAAATCGGTGTCTGCGGGGCAACTTCGGCCAACATGTGGATCAAACACATCCCCTCCGGACCAAAAGCGGTCGCCATCGTAAATTTGTCAGCGTACTTGGCAGTCGCCCACTCGAGAATTTCCTGCGGACTGGCTGTCTCCAGTTGCTGACTGATGGCGGCCAACTCGGCCAGTTGGTCGGCAGAAATGCCAGCCTCCGCAGATTCGCTGCCGCGCTCGCCACAATCACCACAGCCAGAGTCGGCGCGTCCAGCGTTGATCACTTTTAATTGCGGCGCCATGCGCGGGGTGCTTTCCAAAGTCGATTTACCGTGACGGGCTGGTATCGCCATGCCTCCGCCTCAAATTTACTCGAGCGTTCAAAAACTATCATTTAAATCATACAATAATGATCAATGAGGTCAAGTATGGAGATTATCGGCCGTTGGGGCGGGCGACATTGGCAAAAATTGGAGGCATAGAGCGACGGTTCCCGCGCGGCAGGCTGGCCCCACAACATGTTCAACCGGTGCGATACTCGGTTTGCAATTTATCGTTGGTAAAGATTGTGCGTCCGCCATCAACCGGCAAACAAACTCCGGTAACGAAATCGTTCTCTACCAGAAATTGCACAGCGTGGGCAATATGAGCTGGAGTTCCCACCCGTTTCGCCAGCGTGCCGGCTGCGATTTCGGCACGCTTTTCCGCCGGAACATCGTCGCCGAGCAGCACGGGGCCGGGCAAAATGCAGTTCACGCGAACTTGTGGGTTGCGGTGCCCAAGTTCGACAGCCAGCGAGCGGGTAATCGCCTCCACGGCCGCTTTGCTGGGGAAATACGCGGCGTGATCGAGGTAGGGACGGACGAGTGCCCAATCGCCGATGTTGACGATGCAGCCGCCGCTGGGCTGTTGAACCATCCGCAGTCCGGCGGCCCGCGCGGCCAGGAAGGTGCCGACGGAATTGACCTCAAAATATTTCCGAATTTCCGCCCCGGTGACCGCTTCCAGGGGGGTGGGGTGCCAGATCGCCGCGCTGTTCACCAGCACGTCCAGCTGGCCAAAGTGGTCGACCACGCCGGCGATCATCGACTCGATAAACGCATCATCCTGCATTTGTCCGCAAAACACCGTCGTCGCCGTTCCCGCAGCCCGCAAACTGGCGGCAACTTCCTCCGCTTGTTGACGATGCTGGTTGGCGTGCAAAGCAATCGAGTAGCCCAATGAAGCCAGATGCAAGGCAATCTCGCGGCCGACGCGGGGGGCACCGCTGCCGGTGATCAAGGCCACGCCCGCTGGCCGTACTTGCGAGTCGGCTGGCTGGGAAGCTGGGGAGGGGGAAGCTGAAGAGGGGGAAGTTGAAGAGGAGGAAGCTGGCGGTGGTGTGGCTGAGGTCATGGGGGCGAGTTGGCTGTGCTGAGAGAAAGCTGTGCTGAGAGAAATCGTGCGGAAAAAAAGCGAGCGGGATCAGGCTTGTCGGCCACCGTGCAGATTTGCCACCGCTGGGGGCTTGCGCAGCGAGCGGAAACTAAGTTCATGATGCCCTAATTTGCAGAGTGGGCATTTGCAGCGTCTTTCCAGAGTCGCAACGCGTCCTCGACTTGCCCGATCTGCTCTTGGATTGGTAGCGAGAGGTCAAGGAACAACCACCGCGTACCGGCAATTTCGCAACCACCGCCAGTTTGTCCGGCCAGCCATTCACGGCGAACCCGAATGCCTGCTCGCCGCGCCCGCGTGATCGCCCGTTGCAGTTGGTCCACTTTAGTGGGGGTCTGTCCCTCCGTAAGCGGATGAGAATTTCCCATGCTCGCACCCTCCTTGGCGTAGCGATTAGTCAAAGCATGACGATTGTAGCTATCTTCACTGTAGAGGCCCAGCGCAACCCGTCGATACTAAGAATCTATCCGAGAACTTCAACAATGCCCGCGGCTAGCGCCGTCGGCTCAGGGTTCTCGGTGAGGTGCCCGCGGCTAGCGCCGTCGGCTCAGGGTTCTCGGAGAAATGCCCGCGGCTAGCGCCGTCGGCTCAGGGCTCTCGGATAGGTTCTAAATATATATCCGAAAAGGACCATCTGCTGGCGAACACGACGGCGTCAGCGGGGAACTAGGGATGGATCTCAAGCGTGTCACATCGCTTCAAGTGACATTGCCATTAAATCTAGGGAATATAGGCTGATGAGTGAATCCAGCGAACTGCGTCAAGCAAAGCAAGAGATTGAGGGATTACGCCGGCAACTGCGGCGGACCCAAGCTCTGGCGACGCTGGGAGAACTGACTTCGACAGCCACCCACGAGTTCAACAATATCCTGATGGCGGTGTTGAATTACGCGAAAATGGGCATTCGCCATAAGGATGAGGCGACTCGCGACAAGGCCTTAGGAAAGATCTTAGAGGCTTCGTTGCGAGCATCGAAGATCTCCACGACGATTCTTTCTCAAGCCCGCAACCGGGCCGATGCGATGGTGCCCACCGCGCTCGCCGAGATCATCCAGGATGCTTTGGTGTTGCTCGAGCGAGAGTTACGGAAGTACCGGATTGACCTGGAGTTGCAGATTGCGGATTGTCCGCAGGCGATGGCCAATGGCCACGAGACGATGCCGATCGGCGCCCCGCGGGTGGCGCGTTCAGCGAGCCGATTCGTCGGCGTCCATTTCTTGTTTGAGTCGAGCGAGCGCGCGGACCCAGAGCATGCGGACGGCGCCCTCGCTGCGTCCCATCTCGGCGGCGATCTCCGCGTGCGTTCGCTCCTCCAGGTTGCGGAGCAGCAAGACGGTCCGGTGATCCTCGGGCAATCGTTCGAGCACTTGGG
>CAZHTX010000285.1:1641-7738 GCA_964535475.1 uncultured Pirellulaceae bacterium | reverse complement strand
CGACCGGAACGCTGTTGAGCGTACCAGTTGGTGACGCCGTCATGGGCCGCGTGCTCGATCCGCTCGGAAACCCGCTCGACGGCAAAGGCCCGATCCAATCCGATCAGACTCGTCCCGTCGAAGTCATCGCCACCGGGGTCAGCGAACGGCAACCCGTGGCCGAGCCGATGCAGACCGGCATCAAAGCCATTGATGCGATGACGCCCATCGGGCGGGGTCAGCGGGAGTTGATCATTGGCGACCGCAAGACCGGCAAGACGGCCATTGCTATCGATGCGATCCTCAACCAGAAGCACACCGGGGTAAAATGTTTTTACGTCGCCATCGGTCAAAAGGATTCAGCGATCGCCAGTATCGTCGATGTGCTCGAGCGTCACGGGGCGATGGAGTACACGACGGTGATTTGCTCGGGGGCCAGTGCTCCCGCTCCCCTGCAATACATCGCACCTTACGCCGGTACGGCGATGGCCGAGCATTTCATGTTCCACGGTCAACACGCTTTGATCGTCTATGATGACTTGTCGAAGCAAGCGACCGCCTATCGACAGATGAGCTTGTTGATGCGACGTCCACCGGGCCGCGAAGCTTACCCCGGGGACGTGTTCTACTGCCACAGCCGCTTGCTGGAAAGATCCGCCAAATTGTCGGCCGATCTGGGTGGCGGCTCACTGACCAGCTTGCCGATCATTGAGACGCTCGAAGGTGAGGTTTCGGCTTACATTCCCACCAACGTGATTTCCATCACGGACGGCCAGATCTACTTGCAACCGGACTTGTTCTTCTCCGGCATCCGTCCCGCCATGAACGTCGGTATTTCGGTATCGCGAGTTGGTGGTGCGGCCCAAATTAAAGCGATGAAGAAAGTCGCCGGTGGTTTACGTTTGGACTTGGCTGCCTTCCGTGCCCTGGAAGCGTTCGCTCAACTTGGTACCGACCTCGATGCCGACACCCAGCGTCAGCTTGATCGTGGTTATCGGATGGTCGAACTGCTTAAGCAGCCTCAGTTCCAACCGTTGCCAGTGGCCGAACAAGTGCTCAGCATCTACGCCGGTACGCAAGGCTATCTCGACAAAGTGCCCGTCAAGGAAGTGCCGCGTTGGGAAGCTGACTTCTTGAACTTCATCCGCGATAAGCATGGCGACTTGCTGACCGGGATCACGGAGAGTGGTGAGCTGAAGGGTGATGCAGAAGATCGCCTGAAAAAATTGCTGAACGAGTTCAATCAAGCATTTAAGCCTGCCAGCTAGTGCTGGCCGGCCGGTTCCAACCCTACTCACAACCGCCTTTCGTTACACCGTAATCGTTACATGGCCAACGCACGTGCTCTCGACAAACGACGCAAGTCCATTCGCAACATTCGCAAGATAACGCGAACGATGGAGTTGATTGCCACGGCGCGCTATCGCAAAGCGATGGATCGTGCTTCGGCCGCGACAGCGTACACCGAGCGGATCACCAAGATTGTCTCGCAATTGGCTGCCGCGGGAGCGGAAGTCAAACACCCGCTGTTGGAGAGTCGCGAAGAGGTCAAGTCGGCGACTTTGTTGGTCTTGACCAGCAATCGCGGACTGTGTGGTGGTTACAATTCGTCGGTGCTGCGAGTCGCCAACCCCAGGCTGCAGGAATTCAAACGAGACTTCCCCGCCGTGCAATTGGAAGTCAGCGGCAAGCGAGGAATCGGGTCGTTCAAATTCCGCGGTATCGATGTCGACACCGGTTACACGCAGTTTGAAGATCAACCCGCCTACGCCGAAGTCGAACAGATTGCCGATCATTTTCTCGAGCAATTTTTGACCGGAAAGTTGGACCGCTTGGATGTCGCCTACACGCGGTTCATCAGCACTTCGCGGCAAGAGGCGGTGATCGAAACGCTGTTGCCACTCGGTTCATTGACTGAAGAGGGCCTGGAAACGGACGCCGGCGGTGCCAACGCCGACTATGAGTTTTTGCCATCTGCGGAAAGTGTGCTCGAAGAAGTCGTGCCCACGAGTTTCAAGATTCGGCTTTTCAAATGTTTCCTCGACGCGGCGGTCAGCGAGCAAGTGGCTCGGATGATTGCCATGAAGAGTGCCACCGAAAATGCCGGCGACATCATCAAACAACTATCAATGACTTATAACCGTGCTCGCCAAGCCCAGATTACTGGGGAGATCATGGAGATCATTGGTGGAGTCGAGGCGTTGGCCAAGTAAATCAGCGGCCAACTTATTAACGAAATCATTTAACATTCAACCGTTTTTCCCCGCGAGTATCATAACGCCATGTCCACCGCCACCACGCCAGCGGTCGGCCGCGTCACCCAGGTGATCGGTTCGACTTTCGACGCCGAGTTTCCAGAAGATGGCATGCCAGCTATCTACAATGCCGTCAAAGTTCAAGGCGAGCACAAGGGCGTAAAGCTCGACTTGACCGGCGAGGTGCAGCAGCATCTGGGCGGCGGTCGAGTTCGTATTATTGCGCTCGGCAGCACCGAAGGCATGATGCGTGGGATGGATGTCCAAGACACTGGCAAACCAGTCTCCGTGCCGGTTGGAAAAGAGACACTCGGACGCGTCTTTAACGTGCTCGGTGAGCCGATCGACCAACGGGGCGACGTGAAAGCCGACGATTACTGGCCGATTCACCGCCAAGCTCCCACGATCGATACGCTGTCAACAAACACGGAAGTGTTCGAGACGGGGATCAAGGTGGTCGACTTGTTGACCCCCTTCGTGCGTGGTGGTAAGGCCGGATTGTTCGGCGGTGCCGGCTTGGGCAAGACGGTTATTTTGACCGAATTGATCGCCCGGATTGCCAGCAGCCACGGTGGTTACTCGGTGTTTGCCGGCGTCGGCGAACGTACACGGGAAGGAACGGACCTCTGGTTGGAAATGCAAGAGACTGAGATCGGTAACACGGGTCGTAAAGTTATCGAACAGACTTGCATGGTCTTCGGCCAAATGAACGAGCCACCAGGCTCGCGTCTGCGGGTTGCCCTCTCCGCATTGACGATGGCAGAGTATTTCCGCGATACGACCGGCGCCGATACGCTGTTGTTCATTGATAACATTTTCCGCTTTTCACAAGCGGGTAGTGAAGTCTCCGCGTTGCTCGGACGGATGCCTTCGGCGGTCGGTTACCAGCCCACGCTGGCGACCGAGATGGGTGCCTTGCAAGAGCGCATCACCTCGACCAAGCAGGGTGCGATCACGTCGGTGCAAGCCGTTTACGTGCCAGCTGACGACCCCACCGACCCCGCGCCGGCGACCGCTTTCGGTCAGCTCGACGCGTTTATCTATCTTGAGCGATCGATTTCGGAAAAGGGTATTTACCCGGCGATCGACCCGTTGGCTTCCAACTCGCGGATTCTCGATCCGCAGTACGTCGGCGAACGCCACTATGCGATCGCCCGCACCGTGCAAACGATTCTGCAACGTTACCGCGAGCTGCAAGACATCATTGCCATTCTCGGTGTGGATGAATTGAGCGAAGAAGACAAATTGATCGTACACCGTGCACGCCGTATCGAACGCTTCCTGTCGCAACCGTTCTTGGTCGCTGAAGTGTTCACGGGCAAGGCGGGTGAGATCACTCCGCTGGCCGATACGATTCGCAGCTTCGAAGAGATCTGCAGCGGTAAATGGGACCACTTACCCGAGCGTGCCTTCATGTATGTGGGCTCGATTGAACAAGCCGAAGCTCAAGCCAAAAAGATGGCTGAGGAAGGGAAGTAGACCATGGCTATTCGCTGTGTTGTTGTCACGCCGGAGCGGACCGAACTGGAATGCGAAGCCAGCTACCTCACCTTGCCCATGTATGACGGCGAGTTGGGTGTGGCGACCGGACGTTCCGCACTCATCGGTCGGCTCGGATATGGCTTGCTGAAACTCGATTTGCCAACCGGTTCACAATCTTGGTTTATCGATGGCGGCTTTGCTCAAGTCGAAGATAACGTGGTGTCAGTTTTGACATCGCGAGCCATCGCGGCGAGCGAGCTGGATGTGGCCGAGGCGGAAGCGGCGGTGGAAACCGCGTCGCAATTGCCGGGTGGTTCTGCCGAACTGGCCCAAATCCGCGACACGGCCCTGTTGCGGGCACGCGGGATGGTGCGAGCCGCCAAGAGCCCCAAGTAGGCCGACTCGCGACAGGCCGATCGCTGGTTTTGTCCACCTAATTGGTTGTGCCATTGCTCATCCGCCGCCATTCTTTAACGCTTGCGGCGATGTTACTGGTCAGCGCACCGGGCCTGGTGCTGCTGACCGTGGTGGCGGGGGACCAGCGATTAGCGTTTCGCGATGTGGCTCATTTCTATGCGCCGCTACAGACTTGGTTACAAAGTCTCACAGCGGAATCGCTGTTTCCACTCTGGAGCCCGCTTGATCGCTTCGGCGTGTCGCTGGCCGGTGAGACAACGACGGCACTCTTCTATCCCGGCCGACTGCTGTTCCTGTTGGGCTTACCGATTGAGAGTGCGATCGGTTGCTACGTGCTGGTCCACTTGTGGATAGCGGCTGCCGGCAGCTATCGGTTAGCACGGTATGCCGACGCGACTCGCGGTCCCGCGTTGTTAGCCGCGGTCATTTATCCATACAGCGGATGCGTTTTTTATCTCTACACGAATCCACCATTCTTAGTTGGCGCCAGCTGGCTGCCCTGGAGTTTGCTCGGCCTAGTGCAGCTTTGCAACGGGCGGTGTTTTCTCGTCGCTTTTCGCTCCGCGAAAGTCCACGCAAACGCTGCGCTCGCGAAGCGAAAGATGACACTTGATTTCCGATCCTTCCTGAGCAACGCAAGAGTTCCGTCTCGCAAGCTCACGTTGGCCACGTTGCCACTGTCAATGTCGGTGCTGGGGGGTGATCCACAGACAGCGGTGCACGTGATATTGATCGCTTGCTTGTTCGCCTGTGTTGCTCGTCCACCGGGAACAACGATCTGGCACCAATTGGTTCGCGTCGCGCCCCGCTTGATGTTGGTCAGTCTTTGCACCGCGGCCGCGGCCGCGCCCCAGATTGCCGCCAGCTACGATTGGGCCGGGCAGAGCTGGCGGCAGCAGACGCAACCAGCCATGTTGCCTGCGGCCTTGTTGTCAATGGTCAACGACCCTGCTGCTGATGGGCCTGCTGCTGATGGGCCTGCTGCTGACAATCAGCCCGAACGGGCGGAGGCAATCCGCCCGGGGCTTTTCCGACCTGCCGTGGCTGATACGCACGCCGTTGACATTTACGACTTTAGCGTACCGCCATGGTATCTGCCGCAGCTCATCTCACCTTATGTTTCTGGGTTGTTCGCGGAACGGAACGAGCGTTGGCAGGATGGTTTCTCAGGAGCGGAACGCAATTGGACACCGACGCTGTACGCCGGATTGTTTGCCGTCCTAGCAGCCTTGGCCACGCTCTGTGCGACGCGGCGAATCGATCGTTGGTTATTGATGGTCGTTGTCGCGCTGTTGCTGGCTGCGGGGCGATTTGGCTTGGTCTATTTGCTGCGGACGGTCAGCTATTGGTGCGGCGGGCCGGTCGATTGGGCGTGGGGCGATGCGGTCGGCGGTGCCTATTGGTGGTTGGTGGCACTGGTCCCCGGCTATGGCCAATTTCGTTATCCGGCCAAGTGGCTGCCCTTTGTGGCTTTGGGGCTGGCGATTCATGCCGCGCGATTTATGAGCAGGCAAGAGATCGAGATCAAGAGCATCATGATGCTGCGACGGATCGCCACGATCGTTGCTTGGAGCAGCCTGCTGGTGGCGCTTCTCACCTGGCTGCCAATGATCCGCGAGATGATGATCGAATTAGCTGAGAGTCCGAGAACGCACGATCCTTTTTGGGGTCCTCTGAACGTGGATTGGGCGCTGCGGGCCATTCGACTATCGTGTTTGCAAACTTGGCTGGTCGGCTTGGCGATTCAGTTAGCCAGTGGCCGCAAGCGGGCCTGGGTGTGGTTGTTGGTTTTGACGGTGATCGAATTAAGCTGCGTTGCCAGTTGGCAATTACACACCACGGCAAACGTGCCGAGCACCTTGCCACCCGGCGCGTCCCGCTGGGCCAACGAAGCCCACTCGCCCAAACCGTCCGGCGTAGATGCAGTGTCCGGCGTAGATGCAGTGTCCGGCGTAGATGCAGTG
>CAZHTX010000285.1:0-1541 GCA_964535475.1 uncultured Pirellulaceae bacterium | reverse complement strand
GTCCGGCGTAGATGCAGTGTCCGGCGTAGATGCAGTGTCCGGCGTAGATGCAGTGCCCGGCGTAGGCGCAGTGCCCGGCGAATCTGGCGAGACAGCAAGTTTCCCGCCACGATATTTATTGTTCGCCGACGAGCAAGCCTGGCCACTTCGCTGGGCCGAGCAACCAGCCGGCCCGGAACGCTTAGCCGCCGTCGATGCTGGCCAAGCGGAAACGTGGTTTGTCCGTTGGCATTTGGCCGCCGGTGTGCACGTGCTGAATAATCATGTTTCCGTCGACACGGCCGCGGCCAAGGTATTTTGGGATTCATTGGCTGCCAAAGAACGCCAGTTAAGCGACGCATCCGTCATCGCGGGCGAACCGGCAACCGTTGCCGAGTTGCGTGCTCAAGTGGGCAACTACCTAGCCGCCGACGCGATCGTCACACGAACTGCCAATCGCGACGCGGCCAATGAACAACCCACGTTAAACCGGCAGCACTTGCCCGAGCGGCTACCGCCCATTCGCTGGTCGAAAAATTACCGCGTCGCAGCGCCGCCAAAGAATCGTCATCAGTTGACCGAGCGGGTCGAAGCGTTACTCGCTGAGATTTCGGAGCAGGGCAGGGGGCGCGTGCCGATCGTGAACAGCCAACTTGCCGACTTGGCTGTTCACGCGGACGAGCCGCCACGAGACCAGCCGCCACGAGACCAGCCGCCACGAGACCAGCCGCCGCGGTACCAGCTGCCGCGCTACCAGCTGCCGCGCTACCAGCCGACCGGGGGCGAGCAACAGGTGGTGACGGCCGATCTCGAACTTGTCAGCTTTGCGGCGAGCGAATATCGTTTACGAGCCACGACCCCGGCGGCCGGCTTGCTGACGGTCATTCAATATCAAGATGGAAATTGGCGCGCGACCGTTCGTGATCTTGCTGGCAAGGGCCAAGGAGAATCAGGCGAAGACGAGTTCGCAGCGACGGTTCATTCGGTGGACTTGATCGCGCAAGGTATCATGTTGCCGGCTGGAAGTTATGAGATTTGCTTTCAGTATCAACCGGCTTGGTGGTGGCCCAGTTGGCTGCTGGCACTGTTAACCTGGAGTGGCTTGTTGTGGTCTTTGAGACCGGCGGGTCAATCGCCAAAGCGTTCCAGCAAACATTCGTAGTGCGTTCGCGCAACGGCGGCCCTTGTCTCTTGACCCGCTTGCTCGGCGGCCGCAACCAACGCGCGTAGTTGCTGGCGAAACTCATTCATCGAATCGATACCCAAGTCCCAACCGCTGCGATAGAACGCTTCGTAAGCTTCGTCGGGACGCCCCGCCTCCAGCAGCCGTTCCCCCTCCTGACCCCAGAACTCGGTCGCGGTGGCTCGTAGCGATCGCGCGTCCGCGGCTGCGATTGCGTGAAAATATCGGTGTTTTAGATCAGCTTCTTGCTGTTGCGGCTTGCTATCGTCGCCGGACTGCTCAGCACTTGCCGATAACGCCAAGGAGCGCCAGGTGGAGAACTTGCCAGTCGCCGCTGGATACCAGTGTGAGCGAAAGCGAACCGACTGGTCGGTAAAAG
>CAZHTX010000284.1:0-7740 GCA_964535475.1 uncultured Pirellulaceae bacterium | reverse complement strand
GGGAATCGTAAACCACATCTTCGCCCACATTATTTGGATCCCGAACGGACAGTTGTCCTCTGATCACGGTCCGTCCGGCCGCGTCAGCGATCGAGAAGCTGGCTTCACCCTCCCCGTTGATCGAGACGCGGGCACTGCCGGGCGCGTCGGTGCTGAATGTCATTCCGGCTCCGCCGATGACCTGCGTGGCGGCGAGTTTAGTAAGGGCTGCGGAAAGAGAAACGTCGTTAGAGCCGATGACAGGCAAGATGTCTATTCCACTGTCCAGCCCCTCGCCATCGTTGAGGTTATCATCGTAGAGGTCATTGAAGTTTTTGACCGTCGTTTGGTTGATCATCTTCCAGTAAGTCAAGCAACTCCAAGACACTCTTTCTGAAATTTGCGGTGCTGGTGTATGTACGATTCGGAAATCTTGTCAGATTAAAAAGATACCGTTTATCTACTCCAATACCTTCCAGTTTGAAGTTCCCTTGGTGGTCTAGCTCAAATCGAAGTCGTTGAGCTTCCGTTGGATTGCGTTACAGTTGACGGAGCGGGCGCGCTGTACGGCCTGCAGGTGGATGGTTCTTAAAACATCGACAGAGTTTCGCGCGGGCACGATTGTGCCACAAGCCAAAGCTTTCGGACGCCATGAAAATGGTAGCCTGAGAAATCGCGTCGGAAAAGCGTCGCTTTACGCCGCCAATCAGTGTCTGCAGTTCAGCTTTCGTAAGCGACTCAATCGAGGTTGCGTCAAAGGTCACGCGCATTGTGAATCACCTCACGGTTTCGAGTTCGTGCGGGTGACTTTACGGGTCAATTGGTCGCCGCAAACGACTTTCTTGTTTGAAAACTTCAATGCGGCGATCTGCGACGAGTCGGCCTGGAGCTCTTTACTTATTAGCTACCGTCCCCAGGTTTGCCATTCGGTACCTGGATGGTGACTGGAACTCAGGCCTTGATTCTTCAGCTACAATACTTGTCAATATTAGGCTTGTAGCCACCGCTTACCCAAACGGACCTCTCCGGTTTTAAATCAAACCTTGTCACCCCGCACCTGCATGCGATGGTTCTGCGACCAAGCCACGATATCTATGGCGAAATTGGTGCCCAATCCTTTTCCAGAAAACAGACCTTACGGATGCGTCTTGCGTTCTTGGTGAATTCGAACCGAACCTGGCAGTCCGATCGAAAATACTTTATCCATGGAAAAATATAGCCGAAGACCGAATCAGGATATCCACCGCCTATTTTTTCTGGATCGCCCAGGATGGTAATTACATCGCTGCGAGATGACGTCGAGCTAATACCATCGATGCCACGGAGATTGAGCATCACAATCGCATCGGGCACAGTAAATTCACCAAATCGTTCGTCCTCTCGATAGTCGCAATCGAAACAATCGCAATGAGGGCTCGAGAATAATCGCCCGCAGGCAGGGTCTTCACACCCCCAAAGTGTGAGCTCTCCGATTAAGCCTTCTGAAATCGCAGCAATGTCACTCACACGAAGTTCAAGTCGCCAGATGTTCGCAGGCTTTTCGTTCGGATAAAACTCAATTTGATATCGGCTCCCACCCTGTTCAATTAATCCTCCGCATCCGGGCGCATCGCACTGAAGCAGGTCATCCGACGGGATAGTTGCAGACTCGTCTCCTATTTCGATCATTTTGTTCACGAACTGCACGTATTCGACGAATTCAGGTGGCAGGCATGTCACCCGACAGACCTTCGGTTTCCGATCTCTAATTCACATTTGCACACTACCCCGCAGAACAGTCGAATTCACGCGGCGGCCGTGATCGACATTGATTTGAAAAGAGGCGCCGACGGCCGTTCCCGTGGATCATCTGGTTAGCTGGCGATCTCAGCGTTCCCAGCCGTTTATCATTCTGGTTGTTTCCCCCCTCGCGATTAGCATCAAGCTGGGCTGGGATTTCAATTTGCCTGGGGATTTGCTTGCGGTGTTTGTGTTCGCTCGAATGCAAGGCAATGAGTAACATGAACGCAAGCCACACGGCGGGTAAGCTTCGGGAAGCAGGAATTACGTCAGTGATCGACGTTCTTGCCAGAACAAGTACAACCGCCAGGACGGTGGTAGCCATGATCAGTGATCGGCTGGTGAAGCGAAAATAAATTCGTTTCTGTCTCTCGATCCCAAGCCAGCGAACAGAAAACAATGCTAAAGCAATAGCGATGCAGCCCAAGGTGATCCATGCCGTTGAAGCTAATCGCAGAGTTTCGCCGTTGTCATACCACGTGTCGGTAACCGTCCACACTGGATGCACGCACAGTGTTGCGGCAGCAAGGGAGCCGCAGCGAAGATCGTGCCGAGCAAAAAGAAAGATTGCGATCGCAGCGACGGTCGGCGTAATCGAAAACAGAGCGGCGTAGAAGGCGCAGCTCTCATCGCAACCGTGGGATCGACGGACGGATTAATAGGCCACATAGGTGCCTTTGCTACAGGCGAAAGATCGCGATCACCTCGCCGCGACGAGAGATCTTCCATTTCAAAACGCCTCACTTTGCGGCTGAGGGTCAGTCGGTAAAAAACACCTTGACCATAAGCTAACTTTCCCCTGCTGGCCATACAGTACTTCGATGGTGCCGGAATTCATGCACTTGTAATTTGGCTACAAAACTCGATACTGGGCGTTTGGCTAGCACTTACACAGGCGGGCTCTTCCCTCGCTTGTCAATCAGACGTAACTTGTCGGAAAGTCCATCGGGTGGTTACCGGGCTTCTTGGTCAGATCCGGGTACCCCTGCATCATCACAGTTAGCACTGTACTCTTCACTCTTCGGCCTCCGGATCGGCCGACCAGGTGAAGCGACCGAACATAGCGTACATGAAACCAGGATACCCAAAAACAAGCAGTCCAAATACAGCATTGAGTGCGGTCGTTGACGAGCGACGACCGTCGCCGATCCAGTGGCCAGCCACGATCATCGAAATGAGATAAGCGGAATAGCCAGCAAAGATGATCCCACCAACGATTCGCCAACACCAATCGAAGCGATGAGAATCGTACAGGCCGAAGAGTGCGAAAATCGCGAGGGTTTCAAATGCCCCCAGTATAATCCAGCCAGTGGGGCTAACAGGATTCGAAAGAAACGGTAGTAACATCAGCGTCAAAACGAAGAGTGGCGCCGTGCACCAGAACATGAATCGAGTCGGCCTTGGAAGGTGTTGGATTCGCATGTGTTCAAAATCTTGTACGTCTGGTCGCGGTGGAATCCGTGGATTGACTAAGCTTGAGGGTGTCAATTGCTTTGTGTGCCCGATTGCTTGAGCTGTTCGTGATAAAAGTTCTCATTGTAGTACGAAAAAAGCAGTACCGTCACTTCACCAACCGGCTCAAGCGGCTGGTTTTCTAAATATGCTTCGAGTTCTGATTGCACGTCGCGAGAAAGGTTATCTAGGTCCTCTTGCTCGGGGTGCCAGCCTCTCTTCTTTGCGAGTTGACCAGTGCGCTCAATAGCGTTGGCCGTTTTCCATGCGCCAATTCTTTGCCAGGTAGCTACGAGTTCTGGAAGCTCATTTCCACGAGTAGATAGCACTAATCCCTGGTAGTAGCCAAGGTTTTCGCACATTCCCGCGTGCATGTTGGCCAAGAGGAAATCTGCCTGCCATTGTGGAAGCTCTTCACGGAGGCTTTCATTCGTCCAGTTCTCGGTCTCCGTGTTGCCCCAGAGCAGATCGAAAAGTTGAGCATTCGCTTCCTGAACTTCGGTCGAACGTGGCGTAGATAAAGGAGGCTTTGGTACCCGTTGTGTCTCGCAACCAATCGAGAGCAACGCTACCGTGAGCACAAGGGTGAGTAAGTGCTTTTGCATCAGCATCTCTGAAAGGCGAACGACGAGGTTGACTGGGCCGCCGCCAAGCAACATTAGGAATGACGGGGTCGGCAACTCCGCGTTAAACGCTTCGTGCGGTCCGCTCAGCGGCGCACGGCGGGCGATGGTCTCAGGCGAATCGTGCGGACCCAAGTCGATGTCGCGTCCGGCAATCGTAACCACAGACTGACCCGATAGATGGTAGCGGTGGTTGGGGGCTTTCGATTTTTGCCTGGCCATTGGTTGGGATATCCGTAAAGAAACCGACCGAGTTTTTCGGTACAGATTCAGACTCGAAACGGGGCCGCACACCAACAAGATCGTCGACGTTTTAAACGGTCACGGTCGCAAATTACGGTAAAAATGACTCAGTACGCCCGACAGGATTCGAACCTGTAACCTTCGGCTCCGGAGAAAATTCCCAGCTAGTGCGAAAACCAACGTTTTCCCTGTAAAAAACGGTATATCAGACTGCCTTAGCTGTCGCAAGGCGTCACGCCTAGAAGCACGTAAAAGCAAGGAAAAACGGTATTCGCATTTTTCCAAACCGGTACCAAAACGGTAGAGCCGGGGCTGCCCTTTGACCGCCCCCAGATTTTTCCGGCTGTCGGCCAGCGGTAAACTACACTGCGATCTGGACCGGTGGCCGGCGAGGAAAAAGCTCTCGGAAAATTCACCGGGGGCAAGAGCAGACGCCCACAACGCTGCAAGTAAAGACCCTTGTAGTGTTGCCGAGACGCGCAGCATCCCGGAAGCTATCCCGAGTGAGCGAATCACTAAACGGTGGTCGCTCGGATTGTGGTCGCAGTAGCAATCTCATGCACACTGGCGGCGATACGTCAACCGCGCCGGCAGAATCCAGCGCAGCAGTGAAAACGATGCCTAGGAACACAACCACCACCAGCACCCAAGTCAGTTTCAGGATTACCGGCGTAAGGTATCGCTAAAAGCCAAAGTCGAAGAAATCGACCACCCCCAGTAACCGGCGACGTGATCGAGGCGACCGCGCAGACTGGCGGGTAGGCTCATCGATGCATAGGCTATCAAAATCAGGCGGTCGCGGACCAGCATCAGGGGTGCGACCTGGTGCCGGCAGCCGATCGCGGAATTGACCGACCGTGGAAAGATGACTACAACGCGGGCACTTGATAGTCTCACTTGTACCGATGCCGATGGTCTTCCGGGTGCGGAAAGTTGCCCGGCACTCGGGGCATTTCAGCGGTTCCGGCTCATTGTTGCTCACGGCGGGTTTCCGGGCTTTTCTTGGGGCGGCTAATGGAAAGCTTGATCTTGGTTCCCGACAACTCAGCAATGGCTACCAGGGATTCCAGCGTCGGCCGCAGTTCCCGGCGTGCGTACCGGCTTAGTCTCGGGGCATCCACCCCGGTTTCTTTGGCGATGCGGTACTGGCTCATCCCAGACCGCTCTACCAATTCATCGAACAGGCCGAACAGGTCAATACCGTGTTCGGCCAAAACATTGCTGTCATGCGTCACGTGATTACTCTCCTGATCAAACCTTAGCAGCAGAACCTTGTGGGTGGCTGGCGACCTGCTGGGCACTGGCAACACCGTAGCAGTGCACGACCCGTCCGTTCTCATCAACCACCTGGACGCTCACGGGGCCGCCGTATCGTCGGGAAGTAATCTTCACGCCCTTGCGTGGGTCCAAGGGGTTGCCTGCGTAAACGCAAAGAAAGCAGGGCACTCCGTTGCCCTTGCCCGTCTCGATCGCAACACCGCGAAACGTAAGCTTGCAATCGCTGATAACTTGACCGGCTTGTGAAATGCGAATCATTAACATGCTTTGGCACCTAGTGGAAGTAACGTTCTTTCCGACGCTTCTACTACCGTATCTAACATTGTCTAATTTGTAACTATTAAAGTGTGAATATTACAACTTTATATTTCGCATAAGCTCAAAACGGGTTTTCCGGATTCTCTGGGCCGGTTGCGGTGGCGTAGGCTGCTCCTAGCATCCTCATAGAATGATCGGCATAGACTGAATCTATCAGCACACCAACGAATGGCGTGGTGGTCGATTCAACCACCTTGCCGAATTGACCAGCAATCGCACAGGCTATGCCCTCGTCGGATTCCGGGCGGGCATCCCAAAGAAATACCAGCCGATCGCCAACTCGCGTTACCTGGGTGGAAAGGGGCGGCGTTCGGTCCAGCGGGCAGAAGTCGCGGACTACAGAGAGCAAAGCGGTAAGCAGTTGCTGGTGTGTCATTTTGGATGCCTATTAGTCCTCACACTCAGCGAGTGCGGTGGCTGTGTGATGATAGATCGCCGCCCTAATCGACTCAGCTACCCATCTCCATCGTGCTGGTCGCGCTCGCTTGATCAAGCCCAATAGCTCTAGGCTCTCTAAGTCTCGGCGAATCGTCCGGCTGCACACTGGGCCAATATCCTCGGATATGTCGCGCTGCAGCTCGGCAACCGTCGCACCTCGGCGCAGTGGTGCCAGTAGCTCAATCGTCAATAGTAGTCGCCTGAGTTGTCGGAGTCTTTGTTAGGGGTCGTGCATCGATCAGCCCTCCTCGGTGTTGGCTCGCAAGTCGATCGCCCGTAGAAGGCCGTCGCCTTGCGCATCTATTGGACCGGTCGAAACGGCGTTTGGCCATCGCTCGCGAATTGCCCCGCAAAGTCTGGTACCAACCCCTTGCCGGCGATACTGGTCAGCAACAAGAACAAAATCTAATTGCGCGAACCCCATCTCATCGATCGACTTTATGTATGCGGTGCCAACGGGGAACTGCTTTCCCTCGTTACAGAAAACCTCCACATACCAATACGAGATCAGCCCATCCTGCCTCGTTGCCCGAAACTCTACTTCTGCTACTGCGCCGGGATTTAAATCTTGACCATCGTCCTTAACTTCCGAATCATGCGCGTACTGATTAGCCATCTGGGGCAAATCGGCTTCGCGCATATCAACTGTGATAACCGTTGCCTCTCCACCGGCAGAAACGATCGACCTGGCGAACTCCGCGGCTCCGGAAACGGTCATGGACTCCCGGTAGTAAGAGTGCTTGGATTCGCCTGGGAGGCGATACCTGGCAACGGCGATTGTTGTAGCCATCTTTTTCCATCTACTTTTAGTCGATTAATTCGGCGGCATCATCCAGCCCGCGTTTGCGGTTCAGAAGGGCGTGGGAAAACAACGCCCCCGACAGCCTCGATAGCCGCCATCGCGGATCGATGCTTGGGTGTGTCGCCACAAACAAGGGCTTCATGATCGCTAATGATTTCCAAGAAAATTTTTCCCTTAAAAACTCATCTTGCGGTCGGACAGCGAACCAGTTTGAAAGACGCATGGACGTGTCGCACATGCTTTTCACGACATGCGAGACCCGCAAACAATAACTAAAAAAACAAAGCCGTCAATCACAAAATCCTGTTGGTTCAAGGGGTGGAAAATTTGCCACCCCTTCGCCAACTAAGTCGCGGGCTTGGCTGGAAAACTATGGTTAATTTTTAACAGTTTCTTATTTTGGCGGCCCGTCGCAGCTTTGCTCGTGACTCTTAGCAGCCTGCTCTTTACTAATCTCCCTCACCCGTGCCAAACGTTTTGCCGGCGGCATCGCGGGCTTTTAATGCGTCGATAGGTTGTGGCAAATTTTCCACCACCTTCGCCGGCTAGGTCGCGGGCGTCACCTTTGGCCCCCGGTAAATTCACCTGACCCGAACACCCGCCCTTTGTATCTAAGACGAGCATTTGCCAGCTTGTCGCAAATATTACTCGCCCTTGTCGCACACATCGAAGCCTGCAATGACGGCTGGCATTACCGGCGCGTGATGGTCAACTAGCCACGACTGCAGGACAGGGCCCGCGATGGATACCAGGACTTCAGGTGTTGAGTTAACCGCGGATGAAGATGGAGCGGCGGATTCAGCCGATTACGATGCAGCGCATCATGTC
>CAZHTX010000283.1:1503-7756 GCA_964535475.1 uncultured Pirellulaceae bacterium | reverse complement strand
GTCAAAACGAAAACCGGGCCTAGCGGCCAAACGGCTAACAAACCGTTAGCGGTTTCGGCGCTAGCCACCGTTTTATCAAAAAATATCAGGTTCCTGGTTGGGAGTTCCGCCGTGTAGAAAATCGAAATCACAGCCCGCGTTGGATTGTTGCACGTGCCGTTCATAAAGTTGCCCGTAACCGCGTCCAAAGCGAGGTTCGGGAGCTTTCCAGGCGGCCCGCCGGGCGGCGACCTCGTCTGCTGAGACGTGCCAATGGAGCCGTCGCTGCGTCACGTCGAGTTCAACTAAATCACCGTCGCGAACAAGTGCCAGCGGACCTCCAGCCCATGATTCCGGAGCGACGTGCAAGACACATGCTCCATAGCTGGTACCGCTCATCCGCGCGTCGCTGATCCGCACCATATCGCGGACCCCTTGGGCGAGCAGCTTTTTCGGAATTGGCAGCATGCCCCACTCGGGCATCCCCGGGCCACCGACGGGCCCCGCCGAACGCAGAATCAAAACTGAATCAGCGGTAACGTCCAAGTCGGGATCATTAATCCGCTCTTTGAGTGTTGCATAGTCATCAAAGACCACCGCGGGGCCAGTATGTTTCAATAACCTGGGGTCGGCGGCAATCGCTTTGATCACACAACCGTCGGGAGCGAGATTTCCCCGCAAGACATACGTGCCAGCATCACTGCGGAGCGGCATTTGACGCGAACAAATGATAGTTTCGTCGACCACTTCCGCCGAGGCCACTTGTTCGCCGAGCGTCTTCCCGTTGACGGTTGGACAATCAAGGTGCAATAAGTCGCCGAGCTTCTTCAGCAGTGCTGGTAGCCCACCGGCGTTGTAAAAGTCTTCCATAAGATGTTGGCCGGCTGGGCGAATATCCGCCAGCAGGGGAGTCGAGCGTGATAGCTGATCAAAATCATCGAGCGTCAACTCGACATTGGCGCGACCGGCAAGCGCGATTAAGTGAACAATCGCATTCGTGGAGCCTCCAATCGCCAACACGGTGCGAACAGCATTTTCGATCGATTGCTTGGTCACCAATTGCAGTGGTTTCAAGTCTTCCCAAGCCAGCTCGACCGCACGACGCCCGGTGGCAACAGCCAAGCGACTATGCTCAGCCAAAACGGCTGGGATAGACGAACCTCCGGAGAGCACAAAACCTAACGCTTCGGCAGCCGCAGCCATCGTGCTGGCGGTTCCCATCGTCATGCAGGTGCCGGCCGAGCGGGCGATACAATTTTCAATCTCGAACCAGTCGCCATCGCAGAGGTTGCCGGCACAGCGTTCGGCCCAAAATTTCCAGGCATCACTACCACTGCCGAGCGTGGTGTCTTTCCAACGTGCTTTCAGCATCGGTCCGGCGGGGAAAAAGATCGCCGGGATGTTCGCTGAGATGGCTCCCATTAACATCGCGGGGACGGTTTTATCACAGCCTCCCATCAGCACGGCGGCATCGATCGGGTGACACCGCAACACCTCCTCAGTCTCCATCGCCAACAAGTTGCGATAGAACATCGTCGTCGGCTTCATCAGCATTTCGCCGAGGCTCATCACGGGCACTTCGACCGGAAATCCACCAGCCTGCAAAATGCCACGCCTGACCTCTTCGACTCGCGATTTAAAATGCGAGTGACAGGTGTTAAGGTCGCTCCAGGTATTGAGAATTCCGACAATCGGTTTATCGCGGTAATCCGCGTCGTCAAAGCCCATGCCTTTCAGACGCGAGCGATGACCGAATGAGCGCAAGTCATCGGGACCAAACCAACGATGGCTGCGCAGTTGAGTGGGATCGTTCAAGGCAGAACTCGCGAGCGGGTTAAATTTGGGAGCGTAATTCGTAGGCCATCAAGCGGTTTTGCTCACGCAAGTAGAGTCGTCCACCGGCGATCACGGGATGGGCCCAAGATTTGCCTTCTTGAACTTCCGGCATGAATGAGTGTTTCAGTTCAAACTTTTCCGGCGTGGCAACCACCAGCATCACCGTGCCATCGTCGCGGCGAATCACTAAATGTCCGTCGGCGTAGATCAAGCTGGCTTCTCCTCGCCCTTTACCACGTTCCGGACCCCAAGCGATTTCTCCGGTTTGCATGTTCAAGCAAGTTGGCAAACCATCGCCGTTACCGGTGCCGCAATAAATGTGGCCATCGACCAGCACCATGCCACCATGCTTATTCTGCAGCGTCCGAGCATCCAACCAATAGACCTCTTCGGCCTGCACTTGATTGCCTTTTTTGGTTAACCGTAGCAGAGCTGAACCGGTGCCGTAGGCGGTGCTGGTAAAAACATAATCTCCATCAACCACTGCGGTGGGGATATTGGCGGTGCCGTTAGCAACTTTGTTATAACGCCAGAGCGGGGCGCCATCGCTGGCTCGGATTCCGATCAGTCCGCGACCGACCAATTGAATGTATTGTTTCACACCGGCACCATTCGACACGACCACCGAACCATAGCCGGCGCCATCATTCAGGTTATCGCCGTTGACACCGGTTTCCTGAGGAAAATTTGGTAACTGCGAGGCCCAAATTTCCTTGCCGTTGACTTTGTTCAGCGCAACGACCGTTCCTTTGTTACCGCCCGGTGTGCAAATCACGCGGTTGCCATCGACCAGCGGCGATTCGCTGAATCCCCAGCCGCTCATCATCTTGCCGTTCCAATCAGCGAAATCACGCTGCCATACGATTTTGCCCGTGGCGGTTTGCAAACAGACGATGCCGCCGGAACTGGTCACCACGTACAGGCGATTGCCGTCGACCGCTGGGGTGCAGCGGCTGCCTTCATAGCCGTGCTTGGGCGGCTGGCGCGTGACCTGTTGTTGCCAAACGAGTTTACCGTTAGCGACGTCGATCGCGCTGACAACTTGGCCGTTTGGTAAATTGCCCGTCGTATAAATCCGATCCCCAACGACCGCCACGCTGGCATAGCCTTCGCCAATCCCCGCGGTTGTCCAGGCCAGCGGCGGGCCATCCGCGTCCCAATTGCCGAACAAACCCGCTTCGGCCGATTTGGCATCCCGCTGTGGGCCCCGCCATTGCGGCCAGTCGTCCGCCAACAACACGGTCAGCGGGGAGACGATAAGCAAGGAAAATAACCAGCGTTGAAAATTCATGGCCGGAGCGTCCCGCGAATTGGAGGCAGGTTGTGTGGAAATTTAAGGCAGGCCTTTCGTGCGACCAGCTTAACGCATTCAATGGCAACTTTCGACTAGCCCGCACCGCACTTTTCGGACTCGGCGGGGAATTCAAGCGGAACAGCCAGAGTCGCAAAACACAAGCTCCGCCGAGCTGATAAAATGGGAATGCCCGCAGTGCAACCACTGGTTGGCTACTGCTCTTCGTTTTACAGCCCACGTTCATTTCCTTCCCCACTTGATTGCCCACCACCGCTATGCAGCCCCACCAAGTGACTCGGCCCCACCAAGCGATTGCCTGTCCAGCCAGTCCCACCGCCACGGCCCGGCAGCCAACGCGTCGACAGTTTATCCGCGAAGCGGCGATCACCAGCGGGGTGCTGGCGAGCGGCGCGTTGGCCGCCGGAACGGCCACCGGTGGCTATTGGGCCAACCCTCAGCCGCTGGCCCAGGACAGCTCGACCAGCCCCAATTCGCGGCCCCGGATCGGAGCGATTGGGCTGCGATACCAGGGCACCGTGATCACCGAAAAAGCCAAGCAATATGGAGACGTCGTGGCGTTGTGTGATGTCGATCGGCATGTGCTGGACCAAGCGCGTGCCAGTTTTGGCAGCACCGCGAGAATTTTCGGTGATTACCAGGACTTGATCAGCCGCGATGACGTCGATGTGGTCTTAATCGGTGCCCCCGATCATTGGCACAGCAAAATGTTGATCGATGCCTGCCGAGCCGGCAAAGATGTGTACTGTGAGAAACCTTTAACGCTGACGATTGATGAAGGCAAAGTCATCCGCCGCGTGGTCGAAGAGACGGGCCGGGTGGTGCAAGTCGGCAGCTGGCAACGGAGTGACTCTCGCTTTCGATTAGCCGCTGAGATGGTTCGCCAAGGCCGCTTGGGGCAATTGCAAAGTGTTGATGTTGTCTTGGGCAAGAACGTTCAAGGTGGTCCTTTTACGGTGGGCCCCGTCCCGCCAAATTTCGACTGGGAGCGATGGCAAGGCCAAACCCAAACCGGCCCCTACATCGCCGAACGTTCTCATTATACATTTCGTTGGTGGTATGCGTACTCCGGTGGTCAAATGACCGATTGGGGCGCGCACCATTTAGATATCGCTCAATGGGCAATTGGTGAGTATCCACAACGCATTGAAGGTCAAGCGAAATATCCGCGAGTCGACGAAGCCAGTTATGACGTGGCGATTGATTATCAAGCCCAATACACCTATCCCAGCGGCGTCGTGTTAACAGTGAGCGACACGGGTCGCAACGGGATCATGCTGACCGGTTCGGAAGGGAGGATTTTCGTTAACCGCGGCACCATTTCGGGCGCTCCGGTCGACGCCCTTGCGACGCGCCCCCTAACTCGAGACGATTTCCAGCTCTATGATCACGATAACATGCAGCGGCCCGAGCGAGCCGGCAAGCTCGATGCGATCATCAATCATATGGGAAATTTTTTCGATTGCCTTGCTGCTCGCGAGCAACCGATCTCCGATATCGAAAGCCAGCATCGCAGCGCGACGACCTGTCACTTGGGAAATATCGCAATGCGGGTGGGCAGACCGTTAACTTGGGATGCCGAGTCGGAGACTTTTGGCGACGACCAAGAAGCGAACGAGCATTTGAGTCGCGAACAACGTGCGGGTTACGAAGTTGTTTAATCTTGAGGCCCTGTCCATTTCTTTCTGGAACTCCCTTGTGGTGACACTAAGACCATTTTCAATTCGCATTTCTTGTCTTTGCTTAATACTGTCAGCTACCAGTAGCGTGCTTACCACAGGCAGTGCGAGCGCTCAGGCGCCTGGCCAAGCGGTTCCCGGCAAAGCTTTGCAGTTAGAGTTTGCCGATGTCGAAACGGGCGTGAAAATCCTTTCGACTGAGGATGATTTCCTCGCTCGCTTGAGCCCCTTTGATTTGCAATCGCGAATGCAAGCCAAGCAGTCTGTCACGCGCGACCAATACTTAGATTTCGTTGCCGCAGAAATTCGCCCCTGGACCGAAGCCCAGCAGCAAATTGTGCGGGATGCATTCGCGCTCGTCGAACCGGCGATTAGAACACTGGTCCCGCAAGGTTTGCCACCGATTCAAATCATCCATTCCAGCGGACGCGAAGAAGCGGGAGCGGCTTACACCCGCGGGACCGCGGTGGTCTTGCCGACGGCCCGTTTGCAATCCGATCGCGGTGATTTAGCAAAGCTGCTCGCGCACGAGTGCTTTCATGTCATTTCGCGTCGTTATCCCGTGCTCCGCGACGGACTGTATGCGACGATTGGGTTTCGCTTGGTGGGCGAAATCACGCTGCCCAAGAATATGCGGGACTTGCGTATCACCAATCCCGACGCGCCGGTCATCCAGCACATCATCGAATTGCGGACCGCTGGTGAGCAAAAGGTCTTGGCGGCGCCGGTGTTGTTTGCGGACAAGTATTATGATCCGGAAAAGAGTCGCCGGATGTTTGCTTATCTGCAATTTCAACTGATGGAGGTTATTCGCAGTGATGAGGATGGCAGCTATCTACCCGTTGTGCGTGATAACATGGTCGTTTTCCACTCACCCAACCATCCCGACTTTGGTCGCCAAATCGGACGGAACACCGGTTACATTATTCATCCTGAGGAAGTCTTAGCGGACAACTTTGCGGATCTTGTCACGGGGCGGAAAAATGCTCCCGACCCGTGGCTCACCGAAAAAATGCGCGGGGTGTTCGCCCTGCATGCGGAGCGTTAGGAACAACCTACATAAGGTTGCGGTCGGTTACGCTGCCACCGGCTGGTCGCGTTGTTGTCCGAGCAGAAAGCCGCTTTGCTCCTGCTGGAGAACTTCTTCGGCCAGATTGCGATAGTCCTCGGCCCCATTGCTGGTCGGCGCGTATTGAAAAATAGCTTGACCGAAACTGGGTGCTTCGGCCAGACGTACATTTCGCCGAATCTTGGTGTCGAAGAACTTGGCACCGCTCAACACGCCCGCCGTATCTTGGTTGGCTGTGAAGAAGCTTTGCACGTCATTGCTAACTTCAGCGGCCAACCGCGTGTTGGAATCGTACATGCACAACACGGTGCCGGAGAGACGCAGCCGGTTGTTTAATCTGCGGGAAACAATCTCCACAGTCCGCAACAGCTTGCTCAA
>CAZHTX010000283.1:0-1403 GCA_964535475.1 uncultured Pirellulaceae bacterium | reverse complement strand
TCGCGACGGGCGTCAGCAATCGAGGCGTTGCCACACAGCACTTCGTACATGCTGTTTTCGTCGATCACCGACAGGCCGAGGTGCAGCGACGCATGCGCTTGGGGATCAAGGTCCAAGACACAGACGCGTTTCCCAGCGTCGGCCAAAGCCGCCGACAAGTTAACGGCCGTCGTGGTTTTGCCTACGCCACCCTTCTGATTGATGACCGCGATTGAACGCATCAGACACTCGCCTGGCTAGAGTTGATTCTCGGGCGGACCGACGTCGGTCTGCCGTAGCCAGTAGCATTACCAAAAAGGACAAAAAAATAGCTAGTCCGATTCCGCTGCGTTTTAGGCGGCGTCGCAGCGACGAAGTTGTTGGTAGGCCAACAAAATGTCGTAGAAATCGGGCGACACCTGAATTTGCTCCTGACCGAAATCTTTCAGCCAAGTGCGATCGGATTGAAAAGCGTCGACCAACAGGGGCACGAGATCGCGCACGGCAACCGGCATCATCGGGGCTTGCCGATTATCGGCCGCGTTGCTTGGGTCCGTTTGGCCTGTGAGCGCCGCCAACTTGGCGGTCGGCTTGCTGGGCCCGGCAACTGGCTGGCCAGCGGTCGGTTCCCCTGACTCTCGGGCCTCACTGTCTGGCGCCCCGGGCTCTCCCTCGGGAGTGGACGAAGCGGACGGCGAGTAGAGTCGAAATAGTTTTAGTCGTGGCGTTTTCATTCAGCTCATTCCTAAGGCGATCAACGCCGGTCTGATTAACTCAGATTAGTCGTTCGTGCCAAGCCTGAAAGTTTCGTTTGGCGAAAACAAGGCCCACAGCAGACGGCTAACGAAAACCAGATATTGGCTTTGTCGGTTCATCGACCTCCGCAGCGGCTAAGTTTAGTCCAAATGTGATGAATTTGACGATTGTGCGGTTTTTATCGACTGACGAGCAGTTTGTGGTTTCCGCTCGATCACAGCCCGCTTGACGCCGACGCAATAATTAACAAGCTGACCGCAGCTGGTGTTTTCAATCTCTCGCAGACAAAGAAGTCCGGTTCCTGTGTCAAATTCACCGCCCCCCTACGACTCCCTGCTGTTCATTTCATTTGGTGGACCCGAGGGTCCCGACGATGTGATGCCCTTCCTCGAGAACGTCTTGCGCGGCAAGAATGTGCCCCGAGAGCGGATGCTGGAAGTGGCCGAGCACTACAACCATTTCGGCGGTGTCAGCCCGATCAACGAGCAGAACCGGGAGTTGATCGCGGCCTTAAAATCAGCTTTCGCCGAGGCGGGTATCGAACTGCCAATTTACTGGGGTAATCGCAATTGGGACCCGCTGCTGCCAGCCACGCTGGCGGAAATGCGTGACCAGGGGCATCAGCGTGCGCTAGCTTTTTTCACCAGCATGTTCAGCTGCTACAGCGG
>CAZHTX010000282.1:0-7757 GCA_964535475.1 uncultured Pirellulaceae bacterium | reverse complement strand
GGACCAAACCAGCGCCGGTTATCTCGACGTCAGCGATTCGCCGGAGAAGTGTGACGAGTATCTGACAAAGCTAATGGTCCAGCTGGAAGAACTGGAAGGACGCTTTGCCGAGTTTGATGAATTCGTCAGCCAGCTCACCGAGAAACGCGAGGAACTTTATAACGCCTTTGAAACTCGCAAAGTCCAATTGGTGGAGGCGCGGAACCGGCGCGCCGAGACGTTAGGAGCGGCGGCCGATCGCATTCTCAGCGGGATTCTTTCACGGGTTCGCCGCATCGATTCACTCGATGGAATCCATGCTTACTTTGCTTCAGATCTGATGGTTGAAAAGGTCCGCGGTATCGTGGATCAATTGACCGCCTTGGAGGATACGGTTCGCGTGGAGGATCTTCGCAGTCGCTTGAAGACCATCCGCGAGGACGCGATTCGGCAATTAAAGGATCGCCAGGATTTATTTGAAGATGGTGGTGAAGCGATTCGGCTCGGTCAACATCGTTTCGCGGTCAACACGCAGACGGTTGATCTCACCACCGTGTTGCGAGACGGAGTGCTTTGTCTGCATTTAACGGGGACTCAGTTTTTCGAACCACTTGATCATCCTGACTTGAATGCGGCAAAGGATCTTTGGTCGCAAGAGTTGAGCAGTGAAAACAAAGAGGTATATCGTGCTGAGTATTTGGCCGTTGAACTGTTCGACGCGGGACTCGGTCAGACGCAAGCGTTGCCGGCGGTTCGCGAGGCGGTGGGACGGCGGTTAAGCGAGGGTTACGCCAAGGGGGTGCATGATGAGGACGCGGCGAAAATCCTTAGCGCATTGTGGGCGATTCATGGCCATATTGGGTTGTTGAAATATTCGCCCGCGGTGCGAGCAGCGGGGCGGATTTGGTGGGATTTTCTCGCCGAGAAACGACTAAGAGCAGAGTTGCAACGCTGGATCGGTGGTTTTGCCAACTTGGCGCGGGCTTACCCGCGGGCCCAACCGGCTTTGGAGTTTCGTCAACGCTTGGAGGCCGAATTGGAAGCGACCGCCACGGCGACAGAGTTTGGGGACTTATTTGATTCGATATTGTGGACCGATGTTGCCAATTATTTGTTCGATGAATTGATTGGCGAGACCAAACCCGTCGTCAGCGGGCGAGGCGTGAGGCTCTACGAGCAATTTTTAGCCGCCTTACCGAGCGACGAGCGAGATTGCTTGTTGGAGGAGACGATTGCCGGGCCCGATCGCTCGACCTTTGCCGCCCTCGTGTTGGCTCGCAATTGGGCCGCCGCGTTTTTGGATCAATATCAGTCTGATGATGTCGCCGATCCCGCCACCGGTTACCACGACGAATTGGCTTTTCTGATTCTCAGGGGCGGTGCCGGAGAATTGCACTCCGTCGATGCGGAGCTCGGTAAGCGGTTAACCGATATGGCCGGAGCACATGCTCGAATCGAGTCGGGTGTCATGGCTGTGCATTACCATGAATTATTGGGGCGTGTGCGAAGTTACCAACGCGATGTGATCCCCCGTTATCATCGACTGCGGCAGACTAAACATGATTTGTTGGAAGCCGCTCGTCATGACATGCGCGTTGAAGAGTTCAAACCACGCGTCTTGAGCAGTTTTGTCAGAAATCGCTTAATTGATGAAGTCTATCTACCATTGGTTGGAGACAATCTGGCAAAGCAAATTGGCGTCGCCGGAGAGGGCAAGCGTGTTGACCGCATGGGGCTTTTATTACTGGTCAGTCCTCCGGGTTATGGCAAAACGACATTGATGGAATATATCGCCAACCGCCTGGGATTGGTGTTTGTCAAAGTTAACGGCCCGGCGATTGGCCATGACGTCAAATCGTTGGATCCCACTGAGGCGCCCAACGCGGCTGCTCGCGAAGAAGTCATGCGGATTAACATGGCTTTGGAGATGGGCGACAACGTGATGTTGTATTTGGATGACATCCAACACACCCATCCAGAGTTGCTGCAAAAATTCATCTCCCTGTGTGATGCCACGCGAAAAATCGAAGGTGTCTGGAAGGGTCGCACGCGGACTTATGATCTCCGCGGACGACGCCTGGCGGTGGTGATGGCGGGTAACCCTTACACGGAAAGTGGCGAACGTTTTCAGATACCCGACATGCTCAGCAACCGAGCGGATACTTATAATCTGGGGGAAACGATTGGTACGGCGATCGATGCGTTTGAGTCCAGTTACTTGGAGAACTGTCTCACTGGAAACCAAACATTGGCACCGCTGGCGGCTGGTAACCCGGCTGATGTCCGGCAGCTGATCCGGGCGGCGGAAAGAAATAGTCTTGATGACATTAAGCTGGCTGGTGCCTGGTCGATGGACCAAGCGAGTGAGATGTTTGAGGTGATGCGAAAGCTGATCTTGGTCCGCGACGCGGTCTTGAAGGTCAACCGGCAGTATATCCGCAGCGCCGCCCAGGCGGACGCTTATCGGACCGAACCACCCTTTAAGTTGCAGGGTAGCTACCGGAACATGAATCGCATTGCCGAACGCGTGGTTCCCGTGATGAACGAGGAGGAATTGCGATCGCTGCTGTTCAGTAATTATGAACAGGATGCGCAGACTTTGACTGGCGACAACGAGGCCAACCTGCTCAAGTTTAAGGAGCTGATGGATACGTTAACCGCGGCTGAGAGTGAGCGTTGGGAAGCGATCAAGTATGCTTACGTGGAGAGTGTGCGAATGGGTGGCGTCGACGCCTCGGATAGCGTTGGCCAAGTGATGCGGCAATTGCAGGCGATGCGGGATGGCCTGGAGTCAATTCGGCGAGTCTTGCAACAAGGCATCGCAGCGCGAGGTGATTCAGCGACTCAGGAATTGATTGCCGAGCATTTGGGACGTCTCGGCGGCGTGTTGGCCGGCAACCAAGCCCAACTCGGTGATGCGGTACGTGACACCGCCGGACAGCTTCGCCAATTGGTCGAACAATCGGCCAGCGATTTAACCGAACGTCGCGTGTTGGTGCAGCATAAGGTGCCGCGCGTGTTGCTGGACGTGATCCGAGGCCAATTCCACCTGATTCAAGAGTGGCTGCGTCCGTTAGCCGCCGAGGCGCAGGGACAGGGCCGCGAAGTCGAGCGACTCCGCAAGGCCATCGAACAGGTCGTTGTGCAATATGAAAAATTGAAGACCGACTTGGAGGAATAGCGGGCGCGGGCGATCGATTAGAGATTGCGATAATCTGGATCTTCACCATCTTCGGGCGCGTTGATGTAATCGATCAACGTTCTCAGGCGTCCCAGACTGCGGCGATCAAAATGCCCGACCAATCTCGGCAGTTCCGCTAGCTCGCTTTCGTCTTTTTCTTCTGCGAAGGCGGTTGATTGCTCAAACTTACCTTCCACCAAGATGTCATTGAAACGGCTGTTTACCTCCTCGAGCAATTGAGGTGAAAGTGGCGATTTAAGCCGCATCACCAATTTATTGCGGACGTAGCGCATGCTATGAAAGACGCGGTAGAAACCGAGGATTTCTTCCACCGCCTCGTCTACCGAATCGGTGACGCGATAGAGTCGCACATCCTCGGCGCTGATCATGCCCCCTTCTAGCAAATGGCGATCAATAAAATGGCTGAGGTCACGGTAATAACTCCCACCGGGAGCATCGAGGAAGACCACGGGCAACATCGTTTGTTTGCCGGTTTGGAGCAGAGTCAGCGTCTCCATCGCTTCATCCAGGGTGCCGAAACCGCCTGGCAAACAGGCTACGGCTGAGCATTCTTTCACGAACATTAATTTTCGCGTGAAAAAATATTTCATCGTCACCAATTTGGGATCCCCATCGATAATCTCGTTGGCTCTTTGCTCGAAGGGTAACATGATGTTCAGCCCCATCGATGAATCGAGGCCAGCACCGCGATGGCCGGCTTCCATGATGCCACCGCCCGCTCCCGTGATCACCATCCAGCCATGCTCGGCGATGGCGCGGCCCAGCTCCGCGCCGGCCAAATAGGAGGGATCGGACGCCGGGGTCCGAGCGGAGCCAAAGATGGTCAATTTACGCCGCCGCCGGTAGGGCTGGAATACCTTGAAGGCATAGCGTAATTCACGCAGCGTTCGACTCAGAATCTTCACATCGCCCCGCGACGGCTGGTCCGATTCCAGGCGCAAAATCGTTTGCCGCATGAGGTCGAGCAGATCCTCGGAGCGGACGTGAGTTATCGGCTCGTCAGCCGGTTGCGGACGATTGTGTTCGTCATCACCGATGGCTTCTTCGGGAAACGCATCGTGGTTGTTTTTTTGTGGATCGTTCATCGAGGCTCTCAGGGCAGGGACGCCGGGACTGAGCTGATATTGAACACCTATCTAGGCCGTAATGCTAGCCGTTGTCAACTGTCAACTTTCACGCGTGCCGCCGGCAGCTGGTATGCTGTTCCGCTGCGAAAGCAATCAGCGGGTAATTGTTTTCAGACCTAGCAATTAGTTTCAGACTTGGCAAACGACGCCGGAGAGCCATGACATGGGCGATCATTGTATCGAGCAACAAACGTCCGCACGCCAACGACGCGTGTTGGCTGCCAGGCTGTTGGACGACCTGTTGGCGCTCGAGGAAATGGCCCAGCGAGGTATGCTGGAAAGTGGCATCCGGCGGATTGGTGCCGAACAGGAGTTTTGCCTAGTCGATGCAAATTTTCGGCCCTCATGCCAAGGGACCGAAGTGTTGGCGGAAATAGCCGATCCGCACTTTACCACCGAGCTGGCACTGTACACGCTTGAACTGAATCTTGACCCCGTGCGACTCCGGGGAGCCGCTTTGTCGACCTTGCATCAGCAGCTGGACACGCTGATGCAACGAGCGCGGCTGGCGGCGGAAAAACATGGGAACCGGATAATTCTCACCGGCATCCTGCCGTCGGTCGGGATGTCGGAAATGGATGCCCGCTTCATGACACCGTCGGCTCGCTATCATCAGTTGGAACAGCGAATTCGCGAGCTCAGAAATCACGACTGTGTGGAGCTGTTTATCCAAGGTGTTGACGACTTGATGATTCGTCACGACAGCATTTTGTTCGAAGCCTGTAACACCAGTTTTCAGACTCACTTGCAAGTCGATCCGTCGGCCTTCGTCGACCAGTACAATTGGGCTCAAGCGATTGCCGGCCCAGTCCTTTCTTTGGCAACCAATTCTCCCCTGTTGTTCGGACGCGAGCTGTGGTCGGAGACGCGGATCGCCCTGTTCCAACAAAGTGTGGACACCCGTTCCCGTGATCATGGCTTGAGGCAACGCCAAGCTCGTGTCTATTTTGGCAACCGTTGGATTCGCCATGGTATTCAGGAGATCTTCGAAGAGGATATCGCGCGTTATCCGTTAATTCTCAACACGGCGACCGAGGATAGCCTCGCCCAATTGGCGCGAGGCGAAGTGCCCAAGTTGCGATCGTTGGCGTTACACAATGGGACGATCTGGAAATGGAATCGGCCCTGCTTCGGTTCGGATGGCAAAGTGGCCCACCTGAGGCTGGAGAATCGCTACCTGCCCGCCGGTCCGACGACTGCCGATGAGATTGCCAATGCGGCATTTTGGATCGGTCTGATGTGCGGGATGCCGGGCGATTATTGCAACATTTGGGAGCGGATGGATTTCCGGGAAGCCAAAGAGAATTTCCTACGAGCTGCGCAACATGGTCTCGATGTTGAACTGACATGGCTTGGCAAGAATGTCAACGCTCGCCAATTGATTTTGGATTTTCTTTTACCGATGGCCCAAATCGGGTTGGAAAGTCAGGGGCTCGATGATGCGGACATTACTAAATATCTGGGGATCATTGAGCATCGTGTCGTCAAACGCATGACGGGGGCCAAGTGGATGAAATTAACAATGCGGGAGACTGACCCGAAGATTGATTTGCTAGAACGTCAGACTGCACTCACGGCCGCCTGTTGGGAACGACAGAATTCCGGTCAAGTGGTCGCCGATTGGAAGGTTCGCCCGCTGCAGGCGTTGTCCGGAACATCGATCCTTGACGAGCGGGTTGATATGTTAATGACGACTGATATTATTACCGTTTTCGAGGAGGACTTATTAGAATTGGTCGCTCGCATCATGCAGTGGCGGAGCATCAGGCACGTACCCGTCGAAAACGAATCGGGCGAGGTGTTGGGGGTCATCACTTGGACCGACTTGCAACGTTTTTTGAACGCTGCGAGCGAATCTGCGAGCTCTGTGGCAGGCGAGCAGGAACCGCAGCCGACCTCCGCCGACAATCTAGAGCAGGCCAGTCCGATCAATCCTGAGCTGCGGGTCGCCGCGGCGATGGTTCGTGAGCCGATCTGTATTGCGCCCGAAGAGCCATTGCGGACGGCCCGTGCCATGATGCAGCAACACGACGTCAGCTGTTTGCCAGTGGTTCGCAACAAAAAGCTGTTGGGTTTATTGACACGACAAGATCTGTTGCGTTTTGAACAGCGAGCTTAGCAGCGTTTGGATTTCTACAGTCGCCTTTCGCTCTGCGAAAGTAGCTGTGTACTTTCGCGGAGCGAAAAGTGACTATTTCCCCAAACCCTGCATTCTAAAAGACACATAGCCGAACTCTGTGATCAGAATCCGGCCATGTGCGGGGGAGAGCATAGCTTGGTTAACAGCAATACTTTATTTCAATATCTAGTTGCCGTCATCATCGGGAAGTTCGCTGGCGGGAACTTCGCTGACCGCATCATCGGGTTCGGTGCCGGTGTCACTTCCCGTTGGTGGCGTGGGACGAGGAGGAGTTTCCGGCGTGTCGTCACCGCTGGGAGTCGGCTCGGCGGTCGGTTCATCGTCCATATCCAGTGGTTGATTTGGATAAATGGTATTCGTGGGATCGTCCTCCACTTGATAGCTATCACCGGGCTCGATTTGCGTATCATCGATCACGGGAGCCGCCGGATCGTCATAATCTTGCTCGTCACACCCGATGGTGGAAAAACCGAGCAGGGCAGCGAGTGCCCCCGCCGTTATCTGGCGTCGCATCACAATTCTCCTGAGTATAAGTTTTGGTTTAAAGGGGGTTCTATTTGGAGCCGAATAAACGGGTCGGTTCTTCGGACGTGACGGGTTGGTCAAGTGAGTCACTTTTGAGCTCGGCGCCAAACCGAATATCCCCAGCTCCCCGGGGGATGGCGACGAGTCGATACTCGACTTCCTCACCAGGCCTTAGTTCCTTGATAGTCCCAAAGGAGACTTCGCTACCGTTTGCTTTGGCTTCGGTGGGGCCATCGGCATTTTTGAATTCCAAATTTTCGGGCAGTTGAGCTGTCAGTTCCACTTGGGAGTCAGTCTTTTTGCCTTCGTTTAGAATGCGAATCACGTAAGTGACTTCCTCACCGACTCGCACGGGATCGGCGGTGTCGATGGTGTAGATCTGCAACGCTGCCAATCGTTTGACTTCAGCTTGCGTGGAAGCCATCGCCGTCGTCTTGGCTTGAGCTTGCTCTTGATCGCGTGCGGAATCGACTGCGCACACATAGCTGGCCTCAATCCGTGTCGTAATTTGCTCCAAATCCCGCGGCTGAATCACCAAGGGGAATTTGGCGGTTTGATTGGGTTCCAATCTAGCGATCGTGAATGATTCACGCCGCATATTTTGAGTTTGCTGCTGGCCGCTTTGTTGTTGGTTGCGAGCTTGCTGTTGGTTGCGAGCTTGTTGCTGTTGGTTGCCTTGTTGCTGATCGTCATTTGCTTGTTCGCTAACCAGGCTTACTTCGGTAGGTCGGTTATTGGCATTTGCATTGGACTGGCGATTCGCTTGGTTGCCGCTGGCCGTTCG
>CAZHTX010000281.1:5723-7771 GCA_964535475.1 uncultured Pirellulaceae bacterium | reverse complement strand
GCGGCTAGCGCCAAAGCGGCTAATGGTTTTCTGTTAGATTCTAAAAGTTATACGCGGGGTTCTCGGGGTCGAAATCGCGGTCGGTCAGCGGCACATTCATTTTGACATCGAGGTAGGTGTACTCCTCAATGATTTCCGGTTTGGCACCGGCCACCGTCGGCCAATCGTAAGCCACGTAGCGGACGGGAATTTGCAGTTCGTCGTCGATGAACACCTGCGCCAAGTAGAAATCGAGATCGGGACGCTTGTTCGGCTGCGTCACTTGGAGCACCGTGCAGGAGCGATCCTTGATCCGTGCGTTCTCGCGAAACTCCGCTTGCACGTCGGGATATTGCCGCGCGGTCTCGCCCCGTTCGATCAGTTTTTCAATCAGTTTTTCCAGGCCGATGTCGGTCATCGGATAGCGTTGCCCACGCATCGCGAAGGTGCCGGTCGGCGCTAGGGAAACGGTCGGCAGAAAGCGTCCTTTGACGCCTCCCTCGTGTGCCGTAATTTTGCCGTTGTTGCGATTTTCAACGTAAATCACTTCGCGACCCTTGGAGGAGGCTGGGCTGAGAAACGTCAGGTAGACGCTCATCGGCGACACCAATTGCCCGTTCTCCACTCGGCGGTTACGAACTTTGATGAACATCACCTCTTGCTCACCGATTACCCCGTCAACGCGTTCGCGTTTGACCAGCGTCGCGGTGTAGGTGTCATATTTCGCGTGGCTCAGCTCCAAAGCTCGCCTGGCCAAGTCGAGGCCGGCATCGAGCGAGTGAGTTTTCTTGGGAACGCTGTTGTTCGCCGCTGCCGAGACGCGATAGACAGGCTCCCGAAAACCGCTCCCAGCGGGTGGCTCGGCCCACGCTTGGCCCGCCACCGCGGCGGCTGCGAGGGAGCCGAGTCCGGTTACGAAGGCTCTGCGACTTGTTGCCATGGTTTTCTTCCTTGAGTCAATCACGTTTGTTCTCGCCGGGCCGCACGTTGGCCTGCGAATTTTCCCGCCTGCCCGCCCAAGCTGAAACGGGGCCACATCGGGTTTGTCTTTCTTATCGAACATCCGAGACTCCGCACTCGAATCGGGTTGACCCGTCGCACATGCTTTGCGTGGCGGGCATGGATTACCTAATCGGAATCCAACGCACAACTCGTGTGATTGCTAAACTCACTGGCTCGGCAAAGTTGAGCCATTTCGAGCTTGGTGATCATAGAGTTTGAACTGGACCGAAGACCAGGGCGATTTTTCTCAGGGGCCCCGCTCCCCGTTAAAGGCTAACGCGTCCGTTTTCGTATTTCTTAACACGTGTTGCCCCCGGAGCTGGGGGTGCATCTTGCGTGCCAGAGTCGAAGGGGCGGTGAGATAAGTTGGCTTTGGGAAAAAGAAAAGTTTCTCAACAGTTAGCTTGCCTAGATTGCCGAAACAGAAAAGGCGGCGCAACCACTACTGTCCCTCCGATTCGCTGGCAGGATTTTTTCGATGATTTTCAACCCCCAAGTGAAGCCCCATGTTGATGCCCGCTTGACTCCGCATGGCTCTCGGTTGGCTGATCATTCGCAGACCAATTGTGGGCGAGTGATTCGCGGGCGAGTGATTCGCGGGATCGCTGGCAAGATCGTCGGCGCGATGCTTTGCTGGGGGTTGGTGCTGTTGGCGGTTGCTCCGCTCGGGGCTGAGCCCCCAAGTGCTGGACAGCAACGGCAATTAGCGGATCCCTGGCAGATGCCAGCGGGCACAGCGATCTGGGGCCTACCGCCGCAGTCGCCTCATCGCTTAATTCAGTCACCTCCGTTGCTCAGTCCGCAAGAGAAAAAAGCACGCGCTCATCGCGGCAAGTTGACGCCGGCGGTGGCCACGATTGATCGCGCCGCGGTGCAAAACGTGTGGCGTCAGCCGTACGCGTATGGATATTTTGGTGCCCAGCCAAATCGTCATTGGCAACGGCATTTCGGCTGGAACCAAGCATACACGCAGTGGACCCTGAAGTAGGCAATCAGCACGGATCAGCGCGATTCTTTGCTGGGACTCTTTGCGGAGACTCTTTGCGGCGCATGGCTTTCCGCTTTGT
>CAZHTX010000281.1:0-5623 GCA_964535475.1 uncultured Pirellulaceae bacterium | reverse complement strand
TCTTTGCTGGGACTCTTTGCGGAGACTCTTTGCGGCGCATGGCTTTCCGCTTTGTCATGAGCCTTCTAGGATGGTAGGGAGAGAAACGCAGCCAGTCGCTTCCGCCTCGCTTATGGTCAATGCAACCGATGAATGCCCCCACTCGCCCACAGCCTCAGCCACCCGTTGAACCGTCGATCATCCCAGAGACTGGTTGGCATTGCTCGCACTACTTCTACCGTTTTCGCCGTGACGTGCCCCAGCCGGCCGATCCCACGGCTGCGCGGGAGGCTTTCCTGCGGGCCTTGGAGCCAGCCGCCGAACAGCGTCCTGAGCGTTTGCGGTCGTATTTGATCAGCGGCCACAAGGCTGATTTTGCCGTCGCCATGATGGACCCCGATCCGCTGAAGGTCGAGCATGTGCACCAATCGCTGATGTCCGGGCCGTTGGGTGCGGCCATCGAACCGACGTGGTCCTTTGTGTCGGTCAGTGAGATCAGCGAATACGTGCCCTCGGTCGAGCAGTATCGCGAACGTTTGATTGCCGGAGGCATTGCCGCCGACGCGCCCGAATTGGCTGCCAAGCTCAACGCTTACGAACGACGTTTGCCGATGATGACCGAGCAACGTCTGCGTCCCGAGTTTCCCGATTGGCCGGTGGCTTGTTTTTATCCCATGAACAAGTCGCGAGTTGTCGGTGCGAATTGGTTTACCGAACCCTTTTCCCGCCGCGCCAAGATGATGGGGGAACATGCGCAGAGCGGGATTCAGTTTGCCGGGCGAGTCACTCAGATGGTGACCGTCGGCGTGGGGCTCGACGATTGGGAGTGGATGGTCACGCTGTGGGCCAAGAATCCCCAGTTCCTCAAGGATATCGTCTATCGCATGCGATATGATGAAGCCAGTGCTCACTATGGTGAGTTCGGACCGTTTTACGTGGGCTATCTCAAGACGGCGGCCGAGATTCTCGACTTTTGCCAAGTGCTCAGCTAGCGCAATCGTTATAACCTCTACCTTGCTAGCGTAGAATTTGGGGCTTAGGTTTGCCTCGCTGGCCCGTGATATCACTGGCCGACGTGGCAAACTATGCTATGGGTTCCTTGCTTAACCCGGCCCTTCTGATTCTTGTGCAAAACGTCGATGTTAGTAAAAAAAGCGGTCGTCACCTCCGCGGCCCCAAATCAAAATACGTTGCCGCTGCAACGTCTCGTAGATCGAGATGGTTGTGAGAAAACTGCCCTGCAGATGATTGTGGAAGAGGTGGAAGCGGCCGGTGTGGAGGAGATTGCGGTCATCATCCAGCCGGGAGATGCGGCCGCTTACGCCAAAGCGGCGGGCGCCCACCTGGGGCTGTTGCGATTTATCGAACAACCCGCCCCGCTCGGGTATGGCGATGCCTTGTTGCGAGCCCAAGAGTTTACCGCCGGTGAACCATTCCTGCATTTGGTCGGCGACCATCTTTACCTCAGTGGCGACCAGCGTCGTTGCGCGCAGCAGTTGATCGAAGTGGCTACGGAATTCGATTGCGCTGTTTCCGCCGTGCAAGCCACGCGGGAAAATCGTTTGCCCTTGTTCGGTGTTGTAAGCGGCACTCACCTGCCCCGCCGCGACCGGCTTTATGAGATCACCCGAGCGATTGAAAAACCGACACCGACGCAAGCCGAGCAAGAACTGCTCACCGCCGGTTTGCGAGCTGGTTACTATCTGGGCTTTTTTGGCATGCACGTGCTCACGCCCGCCGTGCTGGATATCTTGGCCGAGTTGCAGGCTCGCCCTGACAGCAGCTCTCCCACGCTCTCCGATGCGGTCTCCCATTTGATCAATCGCGAACGTTATTTGGCTTTGTCGATCGACGGCACGCGTTACAACATCGGCGTCAAATATGGCCTCTTGATCGCCCAACTGGCTTTTGGTTTGGCCGGGGCGGATCGAGATCAAATTCTGACTGAGTTGTTAGAGTTGATGGCCACGCGTCAGATGGGTGGAGGCCACGCATGAATCGATTTGTTGAAATCATCCTCAGTCAAGACGACGCGATCCGGAATCAATCGTTAGCCAGCGTCTGTGAAGGTTTGGACTTAACCGAGTTGCTGGCGGCCGCGGCCGAACTCGATGACTTTCGTCGCCGCGCTGATAATTTGTATCAGCAGGTGCGAGGGCTATTCTTTTTGGCGGCAATTTATCGTTACCATGTCCCCGCTAAATTGACTTCCCAGCCAGCTGGTTTGATCCCCTTTGCCGGTTATCAGCACCTCTTGCAAAGGCGTTTTTCCGAAGCCATCGATGCGTTCTTGGCCGCCCAGCGGGAGAGTGGCGTGACCGACGCTTCGGCCAGCGCCCTGGCGGAAGCCTATCATCGCTTGGGTTTTCAAACCTTGGCGGATCAAGTTCGTCGCAGCGTCCGCTCCTTTCGCGGCAACCAGTGGATGTTTCGGATTGGGCATCCCTTTGATTATCCACTGCGGATTGTCCCCGAGTTATTAGATTTGGATCCGGCAACTGCGAGTCCGCCGCTGTTGCGTGAGACGACTGCCGTGCGGATGGATTTTTCCCACAGCGCCTGGAGTGATATCTTTTTTCTTGGCATGGATTACCCGGAGGCGGCCCGCGTTTTAAATGTTTCAGTGGACCTTGCCGTGCGGGGACGCGACACGCAGCCTCAGCCGCCGATCGAAACTTACTTTCGCGTGATTGATCAACCACTGATCCGCTTGGTGAGTGTTGACTTGGCGGCCAGCACTGAGTTGACCGAGATCAGTGATGTCTTTGATTTTGGTCGCGATTACTTAGGATTACTCAAAGCGGCCGTGATTGCTTCGGGCATCGTTCCTCCTGGGCTTGAGGGTTGTGGCCAGCCCTTGTCGAGTCTGCTCAAGAGGCTGATGGGGCCCGGCCGGGGCTTTGAACTGGTCAGCAAAATTAATGATATTCCCAAAGGCTCGCGGCTGGCCGTTTCCACAAATCTGTTAGGATCGTTGATCAGCGTTTGTATGCGGGCGACCGGCCAAGTTGGCACGCTGCGGGGACCGCTCGCGGAACAAGATCGTCGCACCGTGGCCGCTCGAGCGATTCTCGGTGAGTGGTTGGGCGGATCGGGAGGTGGTTGGCAAGATTCTGGTGGCGTCTGGCCAGGAATCAAGTTGATTCAGGGAGCCACCGCCGGCTCGGGCGATCCGGAGTTCGGGATCAGCCGCGGGCAATTAATGCCGGTGCACCAAGTATTTAGTCATCAAGAAGTCAGCTTGGAGACGCGGCAAGCCTTGCAAGCCAGTTTGGTGATGGTGCATGGTGGCATGGCGCAAAACGTTGGTCCCATCTTAGAAATGGTGACCGAGCATTATCTGTTGCGGAACGAATCTCAGTGGCGGGCACGGCATGAAGCGATTGAGATCTTAGATGAGGTCGTTGCGGCGTTAAAGGCAGGCGACGTGCGGCGGATTGGCCAATTGACGACGCGCAATTTTCAGGGGCCGCTGCAGCAAATTATTCCCTGGGCAACCAATCGCTTTACTGACGCCATGATCGAACAATGTCAGCAAGCTTATGGCGACCAGTTTTGGGGCTTTTGGATGCTAGGTGGGATGTCGGGTGGTGGCATGGGATTTATTTTTGATCCTCAAATCAAACCGGCTGCCAGCCAATGGTTAGCGACCGCGATGGTGAAGACGAAACGCGAATTGGAAGCCGCCCTGCCCTTTGCGATGGATCCGGTGGTATATGATTTTGCCATTAATGATGCGGGCACCTCTTGCGAGTTGTTACGAGGCGAAGCAGCCCAGATGCCCGATCGCTACTACGCCCAACTATTGCCCGGTTGGTTGCAACAGGGGACTCGGAATTTGTCGTTGGGAACTCGCGGTGACTTGGAAAAGTTGGGGCAACGCTGCCAGGAGGCCGCATCGGCTGGCGTTGCTCGTCGCCTTGTCGATGCCTTGCTGCCCCGCCCCAACCGGAGCGATGCGGCCGAGCATTCCCTGGCGGATTTGCTCGACGCAAATGGCTTTGATCGTCAGCAACACGAACAAATTCGCGCCGATCTGCGGGCCGGGCGAATTGGACTCGCTCAGAACCGTCTGCCCAGCTCGACTTTGATTGAGGATGTTTTAGACGAAGATCTAATTGATGCCCGCCGCCAGGTTGATCAAACGATCCGCCGCAGCGGCGAAGCGGCGATCGCGGCGGGGCAAGTGGCCGTCGTGTCGTTGGCTGCTGGCGTTGGCAGCCGTTGGACCGAGGGGGCCGGGGTTTGTAAGGCGCTCCACCCGTTTTGTCGATTTGCCGGGCGCCATCGTAGTTTTCTGGAGGTTCATCTAGCCAAGACGCGGCAGGTTGCGAGACGTTATCAGACTCGAATCCCGCATATTTTTACCACTGGCTACATGACCGACGAGCCGATTCGCGCGTCGCTTGAGCGGCACGAACAGTTTGGTTTTGGCGACGCGTTGTATGTTTCTCCGGGACGCTCCGTGGGGCTTCGCACGGTGCCCACCATCCGCGATCTAAGGTTCGCATGGGAAGAAATGCCTCAGCAGATGCTCGACGAACAACAGCAAAAAGTTCGCGAGAGCGGTCGCGCGGCGCTCTTGAATTGGGCCAGCACTAGCGGTGAAGCAAGCGACTATACCGACAACGTTCCCCTGCAGTGTATGCATCCCGTTGGACACTGGTATGAGCTGCCAAACCTACTTCGCAATGGGACGCTTGCTAAGTTGCTGGACAATCAACCCCAACTGACCACGTTGCTGTTGCACAACATTGATACCTTGGGGGCGGCGATTGATCCTGATCTGTTGGGGCTGCATTTGCGGAGCGGTAGCACTCTCAGTTTCGAGGTGATCAGTCGACGTTTGGAAGACCGCGGCGGCGGGTTGGCGCGGATCAACGGGCGGGCTCGCTTGGTGGAAGGCTTAGCGATGCCCGATGAGCAAAGTGAATTTCGGCTGCGATATTACAACTCCATGACTACCTGGATCGATATCGATGCCTTGCTGGCGGTCTTTCAATTGGAGCGGAGTCAATTGCATCAGGTAGACCTGGTTGCCGCTGCCGTCCGCCGCATGGCTCGCCGCGTGCCAACATATATTACTTTGAAGGAAGTCAAGAAACGTTGGGGGCATGGGCAAGAAGATATTTTCCCCGTCGCCCAGTTCGAGAAACTGTGGGGTGATATGTCAGCCTTGCCTGACGTCGCCAGCAGCTATCTCGTGACCGACGTCGTGCGTGGTCAGCAGTTGAAACAGCAGGCACAATTGGATGGTTGGCTGCGCGATGGTTCGGCGGAGTATGTTGATGGGCTCTGCGATTGGACCTAACAGCGAGGAGGTCTAGCGATGAGTGGGCCGTCGTTCCATCAGCCGCCTGGCGCCAGCCTGCGGTTCCCCAGTACCATCATCAGCCGCCTGGCGCCAGCCTGCGGTTTTCACGGCACAACACGCCACGCCACCGGGGAACCGCACGCTGGCGCGTTGCGGCTGATGATGCCACCGGGGAACCGCACGCTGGCGCGTTGCGGCTGATGATGCCACCGGGGAACCGCACGCTGGCGCGAGGCGGCTGATGGGGAACCGCACGCTGGCGCGAGGCGGCTGATGGGGAACCGCACGCTGGCGCGTTGCGGCTGATGGGTAACCGCACGCTGGCGCGTT
>CAZHTX010000280.1:6751-7771 GCA_964535475.1 uncultured Pirellulaceae bacterium | reverse complement strand
TGGCGACGATGCGACTTTGGATCGCGGCCGTGATTATTACTCCCGCCGCACTTTGGATCGCCGCCAACGTGTTGGGACTCGATCGCCAACGCTGGCGAGGTGGTTTGCGGTTAGCGGCCGGGTTGGGAGCTGGACTGGCCGCGTTCGCTTTGCCGCTGATCTTTTGGCAAGAGGCAATGCTACGCGGCACGGCTCAGATGGATTTGGTGCCCTTGCCCTTGGTGATCGGTGTCGCGTTTCTAATTGGTGCGGGTGCCGTGGTGGCGGCGATCGTCGGTTTGCTGCGTCCCGCGGAGCTGAGTGTACTGCCGGCGCTGAGTGATCAGCAGCGGCGGATTGCACTCTACCTGGCTCAAGCGCTGGGCGGTTTAGCTTGGCTGCATATTTATCTTTGTCAGCCCGATTTGTTGTTGGTGGGCTTGCGACCGTATTGGCCTTACATTGTGATGGGGTTAGCGTTTTTGAGTGCCGGTTTGGCCGAGTGGGGACGCAGGAGGGAAGACAACGTGGTTGGGCAAACCATGCGTCAGACCACCTTGTTCTTGCCGCTGATTCCCGTGATTGGATTTTGGTTATCGGCTGGTGAAATGGACTGGACGTTCGGTGGCCAGCGGGTCTCCTACGCGTTCTTGTTGGTGGTGGCGGCGATCTTCTACGGCGGATTGGCGGTGCTCTGGCGACAAGACCGCTTGCCACGGGTGGCTGGGATCATTTTGGCCAACGCGGCGTTGTGGGTGGTGTTGGTGCAGAATCCTGGCTTTGGGTTCCTCGCACATCCGCAGTTGTGGTTGATCCCACCGGCGGTCTGCGTGTTAGCTGCGGCCCAGTTGGAACGTCGGCGTTTAGCGCCTCAAGTCTTGGTCACGATTCGTTACGCGGCGACTTTGGTGATTTACGTCAGCAGCACGGCTGACATTATGTTCGGGGAAATCGGCTCGTCGCTGCTGGGGCCAATGTTGTTGATCTTGCTGGCCTTGTTGGGCATGGTCACCGGCGTGGTGCTAAGAACGCGGGCGTTCC
>CAZHTX010000280.1:0-6741 GCA_964535475.1 uncultured Pirellulaceae bacterium | reverse complement strand
CTACCTGGGCACGATGTTCATTCTGGTCGGTGTGCTCAGCATGGTTTGGCATGCCGGGCAAGCGATTGATCAGAATTGGCCTTGGTGGGTGTTTGGTATCACCATGGGCATTTTGATCTTGGGTGGCCTGATGGCGATTGAAAAGAATAAGGCCCAGTTGCAGCAATGGGTTCGCAGGTTGAACGCGTGGGATGCTTAGCGGCTTTGGCGCTAGCCACCGTTTGGTTGCACGCGAATCGTTCGGCTCAACACGGGAACCGGGCCTAGCGGCCAAACGGCTAACGGACTGTTAGCGGTTTTGGCGCTAGCCACCGTTCTGTTGCACGCGACTAGTTCGGCTCAACACGGGAACCGGGCCTAGCGGCCAAACGGCTAACCGCTAACCGCTCATTTCCTCAAGCAGATCAGCGGGGATCTCCAAGTTGGTGAAGACGTTTTGCACGTCGTCGTGATCGTCGAGCGCTTCGAGCAGGCGGAGGCAATCGCGTGCCGTGGGGCCGTCGACTTCGGCCATGTTTTGGGGCAGGCGGGTGACTTCGCTGTAGTCGGCTGGCAAGTCGGCCGCGGTGAAGGCTTCGGAAAGCTCGCCAAAGACTTCGGGCGCGCAAACTACTTGGCAGCGTCCGTCCTCTTTTGCTTCGACATCTTCGCCGCCATGCTCCAGGGCGACCAACGTGATCTGCTCTTCGTCGACATTGGCTGGGAAGACAAATAAGCCTTTGCGATCAAACAGATAGGCAACGCAACCGGTGGCACCCAAGTTGCCGCCATTCTTGGAGAACAACGTTCGCATTTCCGGGGCGGTGCGGTTGCGGTTATCGGTCATGATCTCGCACATCACTGCCACACCGCCGGGGCCGTAACCCTCGTAGAGAATCTCCTCGACGTTGCCGCCGTCGAGTTCTCCGGTGCCCCGTTTGATAGCCCGTTCGATGTTGTCTTTGGGCATGCTGACCGCTTTGGCGTCGTCGATCGCCTTGCGGAGTCGGATGTTGGCATCGGCATCCCCGCCTCCGAGTTTGGCGGCGATAATGATTGCCTTGCTGAGTTTACTCCAGAGCTTGCCGCGTTTGTTGTCGATCAGGGCTTTCTTGTGCTTAATCCCAGCCCAATGCGAGTGGCCTGCCATGGTGGTTGCCTCGAACGATCAAGTACCTGATTGTAAACGGAGTAAGTGAGTAAGCAGGCGGCGACTTTGCAGCTTGTCAAACGGCAAGTGACTTAACGTGGTTTCCGTTTAGCAACTCGCTTGCCGCTGGGCTTCGCGGCAGTTTTTTTCTCAGCCGCCGCGGGTTGCTCGGCACTTGCGGAAGTTTCGGGAGCTTTCTGTGCGCCGCCGCCGGTTTTCTTGCCAGTCGACTTGCTGGAGCTCTTCTCAGCGGGCTTGTTGGCAGCGGTTTTTTTAACGCTCGACGGTTTATCGCTGGTGGACTTGCTGCTGGTGGACTTGCTGGATGCGGTCTTTTCAGTCGACTCTCCGCTATCAGCTGATTGTTCGGTAGCCGGTTTCTCAGCTGCCGACTTGGTTTCGCTGGGCTTGCTGCCGCTCTTCTTGCTGGTACTCGCCTTGCTAGCGTTTGCCTTGTCGGCGCTTGCCTTGTCGGCGCTGGCCTTCGGCGTGGTCGCCTTGGGAGGGCTTGTTTTGCTGCCGCTAGCTTTGCTAGTGCCAGTTGACTTATTGGTGGTCGACTTGCTCGCACCGGCTTTGCTGGCTGCCGCTTTGCTGCTTGATTTTCCGGCCGACTTGGCAGCTTTGGCTTGTTCCTTGGCCGCTTCTTCCGCGTCGGCATCGGCTTTGGCTTTCGCCTTCGCTTTCGCTTTGACCACTCGTCTTTGTTTGACTTCGGCGACGTGATCGGCCAATTTCTGATCGAGGTCAGGATTCAGCGTGACGACAATTTGGCGAGCGGCTTGATCATTGGGGTCGATGTTGATGGCCACGGCCGCTTGGTGCAGCAGCGAGGCAAATTCGACACCTTTGTTCTTGGGAACGGCCCGTTCCAAACCGGTAACTTTGCCGGTCTTTAGCTCTTTCTCGTTAATGATCTCGGTCAGCCAGAACAGTCGCAGGGCAGCCGAGTCGAGCGGGATAGCGTGTCCACCGAGGCCGTGCTGAGTGATATAGGCCAGCACGAAGGGTGTCATCGAGGGGAGACGCTCGAACTTCTGAATCGCTTTTCCCAAATTCAATTTGCGCAATTCTTCGAGGTCGAAGGTGTACATCGACTCGAAGATGCCATGCAGGTTTTTCTTCAGCCGGACGGCGGCACCTTGGGCATCGGGCAAACGAACCAGCACTTCGCTCAGCTCGGTGATGGTTGTGACCCGCACCTCATTCCAATCGAAATACTCTTGTTCGAGTCGCGCCAGCGCTTCGTCGGCCAATTCGTAGGGCGCGTTTTCCAGCAAGCAGGCATACAGCAGATGCTCCATCAGCGTTCGAGTTTCGACGTGGATAATCGGCTTATAAGCTTTCTTCAGAAGCGTCTGAAGCTTGCTAATCCGGGAGGCTCGATTCTGGGCGCTCATGAAGGGTGTCGATAGCGGGATGCTGGTTGATCGAATGGGAAATTAGCGAGTTGGACAACATTCAACGGATTGTGTCGTCCGGCTCGTCAGTTGTTTCGGTTTGATCGGACTCTTCGAGTTCGCCTTCGCGTTCTCGTTTAATGCGAGCCAATATCTCACCCACGGCGGCTGCGTTCTTGAGCCCTTTGTCGAGCACAAAAGTCAGCCGCGGGGTGTAGCGGGTATCGATGCGATTCGCAATTCGAGCTTGCAGGAAGCCGGCTGAATTTTGCAATCCACGGACCGATAATTTTTGTTTGGCATCATCACCCATCACGCTGACGAAGACTTTAGCTTCGCGCATGTCGGGCGCCACTTCGACACCCACGACCGTTACGTTTTGGATGCGTGGATCGCGGATGTCAGTCACAATTGCCGAAGCGACCACTTCACGGATGGCTTCGGCGGCTTTCAGTAAACGGCGGCTGGTCACGGAGGCAGAGATCGTAAGGAGGGAAACGGGAGAGTTTAATCGAGCGTCCGGGCGACCTCTTCGATCTTATAAGCCTCCAACACATCGTCTTGGCGGATGTCGTTGAAGCCGGCCAGCTTGATCCCGCATTCCATGCCGCGGGGCACTTCCTTGACGTCTTCCTTAACGCGGCGAACCGAATCGAGTGCGTAGTCACCGATGGTGCGGCCGTCCCGATTGACTCGGATGCGGCAGCCACGTTCGATCACACCTTGTGCCACGTAGGAACCGGCGATGGTTCCGCTGCGGCTGATTTGGAAGACCTGTTTGACCAGGGCTCGGCCCAACTCGACAACGCGTTCTTCGGGGCGGAGTCGCCCTTCTAGAATTGCCTTGATTTCGTCAGTCAACTTGTAGATCACGCTGTAGCGTCGCATTTCCACACCCCGTTGATCGGCCAGGGCGCGAGCCGCTTCGTCGGGAATCACATTGAATCCCAGCACGACGGCGTCCGATGCCGAAGCGAGTGTCACGTCGGCGACGGTGATCCCGCCGACCGATCGTTGCAGGATGCGAATGTCGACTTCGGGATGATCGATTTTCGATAGCTCTTTGTCGATCGCTTCCAGAGAACCACGCGCGTCGGCTCGGATGATCAAGTTCAATCGCACGCGATCTTGAACTTCTCCCAACCGACCTTCTTCCATCATGGTTTGGAAGTTTTCGAAAGAAACCTTGGTGGTAATTCCCGAGAGCGCCTCGTTGCGAGTCGATTCCTCGCGACCAGCAGCAATCTCACGCGCTTGTCCAATGTCGGAGAGCACGTGAAAACGATCGCCGGGACCGGGTGGCTTGTCCAACCCGATAATGCTGACCGGCGTGCTGGGGCCAGCCGATGTCAGCGGTTTTCCAGTCAACGGATCGTGCATCGCTCGCACGCGACCGTGCGAGCCGCCGCAGACAATCACATCGCCGACGCGGAGCGTGCCGTTGCGAACGACCAGCTTGGTAATCACCCCCCGGTCGCCTTGCTGCTCGGCTTCCAAGCAAACCCCCATGCCGTCGCGGTTGGGATTCGCTCGGTACTCATGCAGTTCGGAAACCGTTAGTAACGTTTCCAGCAGTTCGTCCATGCCCTGACCGGTGAGGGCGCTGGTCCGCACGACTTCGACATCGCCACCCCATTCACTGGGAGTCAGCCCATGCTCGGTCATTTGCGTCATGGCCCGGGTGGCATCGACACCTTCGAGGTCAATCTTGTTGAGCGCCACCACGATCGGCACCTCGGCCGCTTTGGCGTGGCTGATCGCTTCTTCCGTTTGCGGCATGATGCCGTCATCAGCGGCGATGACCAGCACGGCGATGTCGGTGACGTTCGCACCGCGGGCACGCATCTCAGTAAACGCTTCGTGACCTGGCGTATCGACAAACGTGACGCGGCGATCACCCTCACCAACTTGGTAAGCCCGGATGTGCTGGGTGATTCCGCCCGCTTCGCCCTTGGCCACTTCGATCCCAATCAGGGCGTCGAGCAGGCTGGTTTTGCCGTGGTCAACGTGTCCCAGGAAGGTCACGATTGGGGCGCGGGTGATCAGTTCTTGGTCGGTATCTTCAGTGCCTTCGATCTGGCTGATCAACTCATCTTCGAGCGTCTCTTGCGCCTTCAGTTCGATGTCCAGATCGAGCTCGGTAGCGACCAATTCCGCGGTCTCCTGGTCGATCGAGGCGTTGATGTTGGCCATCACGCCCATGCCCATCAGCACACGTAAAACTTGGGCGACTGGAACACCGGCCGCTTCGGAAAAACTCCGTAGCGAACAGGGCAGCTCAAGCACCACTTTCTCTTTTCGCGGAGCCGCGGTGTTGGTTCCCTTGCGGGTCAACGTGCGACGGCGACGGCTGTCGTCGCGGTTCAGCGAGTGCTCAATATCTTGACGCTGGTTGCGACGCCGACCCTTGTTGCCGCGGACTGCGCGGGCGCTGGCCATACCGGCCAGTCCCTTGCGTCCCTTCTCTTCTTCCTCGCGTCCAACAGGTGCTGCTGGAGTCGCCGGGCCCCGTCCACGACCGCCGCGGCCCTTCTCGGTTCCGGTGAACGAAGATAATCCGCCCTTGCCGGATGAACCACCTTCTTTCTGTTGTTCCTGAGCTTGCAATGCTTCCAAAGGCGCTTTCACACCTTGCTTGTGTCCAGCAATGACATCTTTGCTCAGTCGAATCTCGGGCTTCTGTGCCGGTGGTTCATTGGCAGCTGGCTTGGCAACCGGCTGTTTGGCCTCGGGCATGGCCGCCAAGTTAATGACAGGCCCGCGACGCTTGGTCGGCTTGCCGCCGGTATCTTTGGCTGTTTCCTTTTCTTTGCCACCGCTGGAGCGAGGTTCGCTACCGCCGCCGCGACCAATCACGCGAATTTTGCCACCACCTCCGGCACCGAACACACCGCCGCGGACGGGCGCACGAGTGGGTGAAGTGGGTGAGGCTGCCGCCGGACTTCCGCTGGCCGCCGCTTCGCGAGGCTCGGCTGGTCGTTTGCTGGTCTCCTCATCGGTTTTGCCGCGTGGCGACGCAGATGTATCGGCGGCGGCTCCGCTCTTGCCCGGAGCCGGTTTGCTGCCACTCGAAGCGGGCGACGATGGGCGTGCTCCGGAGGATGCCGAACTGTCGCCCGAACGACCCACAGACAATTTACCGGCACCCAGCTTACTCACCGGCAATTTACCGGAAGATGCTGGCCCTGACTTACCTGCTGGCCCTGACTTACCTGCGGCAGTGTCGGCCGAGTCGCGGCCGGCCGCTGCCGAAGTACCAGTTGAGGCGGGACTCGTTGAGGCGGGACTGGGTTTGGTTTCCGCAGCGGCCGCGGCTTCCGCCGACGTGAGCTCGGCGGTTGGCTGGCTAGTTACCTCGCCTCCCGTATCCTGCTCGCTGGCTGGTTGCCCGCTGGCGGTTTCTTGCGTGGCAGATTCTTCAGCGGAAGTCTTCCGTTTACCGATCGGCGTGTTGGCTCTTCGCACCGGATCGGTCCGCACGGGACGCGTCGGCGTGAGGCTAGCGGGCCGGCGGGCGGGAGGAGCGATCGGCGCAGGCTTTTTCTCAGACGTCTGCGACGCCTGTTTGCGAGCTTCCGCAGCTGCTAAATGATCCTTGACGCGTTGGACTTCATCATCGTCCAAACTGGCGAGTGCCGACCCTTTGCCGGCCAATCCGACTTTCTTGCAGATCTCAGCGAGATCCTTGCTGTCGACTTTCAGTTCTTTCGCGAGCGCGTAAATGCGTACGGGCACTTGGAAACGATCCTGTGGATATTTCAAAAAGGATGGGCGTACTCAGTCGCAACGCTCTCGGCGATCAGCGGTCGGTACGCGGGCAATAGTTGGTTCACATAGGCGGAAATTCCTCCGTCCACCAATCGATCCGAACCACGAATCGAGCGGCGGAAGTTCTTACCAACGGCTGGCCAGATTCCCGCAACGGGGTGGCTGCCGTAGAAAACGTCACACTTTATCACGTGTGGCGTCGGCTGAAACGTCCTCATCAGTATTGTCGTCCGGAGTGGCTGAATCGGCAACCACTGAATCTTCCGGTTCTGCGGGCTGGGCGCCAGCAGTTTGAATCCCCGCAGCATCCTCAACCGCAGCTTCCGTGTCAACAGCCTTCTGCGGCTGAACCTCGTCGGTAAGCTGGTCGGACTGCGGAGCTGGCTCTTCTTCGCTGGTTTCCCCAGCTGGCTCGTCCGCGGCTACTTCCCCCTCTGTGGAGGT
>CAZHTX010000279.1:0-7823 GCA_964535475.1 uncultured Pirellulaceae bacterium | reverse complement strand
CTCCACTTCAGGAAATCATCCTGAATGACACGAATGGAACGCGCGGTTGCTCGCACCATCGCCTCCGCGGGGCTCATCGCTTCGACGACCCCGGAATCAACTCCGGCCTCCAGCAACTTGCGGCGCGAGTAATCAGACAAACCGACAATCGCGGCGCCGGCCAAAAGGCGTGCGTTGACCATCCGGGCTTCATTGGGCGCGCCGTCATAAGCCTGCACAATCTGTAAATCCGAAAACAGGCTGATGGCACGCTCCTCCCAGACTTCGGCCGGCAGTCCCGGAGGCGGAAGTTTATCGAGCGAGCTAAAGACGCGAGAAATGATGTTGGCTTCGAACTGAATCGACTCCAACACTTCGCTGGTCGAAGGCGGCAGACTGGCCAGCGCCCAGTACAGATTTGGGCAGTCGTCAGCTTGAATAAGATCTTCCACTTCGTTAAGCATTAGCCCACTGATCGCCAAACCAACCAATCTGGCGACCAAGAAGTCAATCGCTTGTCCCGTCGACTCCCCCAAACGAAAACCAACTTGGAGCGTCTTGAGCGCGTCGTCAAATCTTTGCTCGGCGATTGCGAGCCGTATTTCTAACTGCAGGATTCTCGCCAGTGCTCGCATTTCCTGAAATTCAGGCAGCAAAAGTTCGATCGTTTCCACGCCGCGAATGCCCTCGATGGGCAAGCCATAGTCGGTGTCTTTGAGCAACCGCGCGCCGTGGGCTTCTTGCAACGCAAGTTTATAATTCTCCAAGGCCGCACGAGCTTCTGCTCGAGGCAGATCGGCCGGAGCAAACTCCATCAGTTCCTCCCACTGGTTCCAAAATTCTTTGGCAGTTTTTGAACTGCGACGATCTTGTTGAGCCATTAATAAGATTGCCCGCTGAAATCTTACAAACGCATTCCCGGGCGTCAGCTCGAATCGATCAGGCCAGAAACGATATTGCAAAGCGGGCACAGGTTCGGTCGCCGGTGTCAGCCGCAGCACCGGAGTTTCTTCAGTTTCGTTTGTCGTAGCCTCGTTCGCCTCAGCCGAAGACTCTGCAAGCGATGCGACCAGTTGCCCCTGTCCCAAAGTCGTTCGCATGTCGAGTAGACCAACCAAAGCGGTGATCGCCAAGGTCCCCGTGAAAACAGTCCAGCGCATAAACATTCTCCTGAAAAGTTGTGAATCTCAATCAACGAAAAGTAGACCAGGCTCTCTCCGAAAGTAAGAAAAGTCGCCTTTCGCTCCGCCGAAAGTTCAACAAACAGCCAGCTTCTCAATCAAACCACTGCATCAGATCGGCCGCCGACTCTCGGTTAGAAAATGGAGTGCGAAATCCATCTAGATGTCGCAGCTGTTTCTGTGACGATATTTTTGACGGCTTCATGACGACACTACTTTCCCCGGGGCGAGTCCCTGCACCACTAAACCCCTCGACAACATCGGCCGCAACATTACGAGTCGACGCAACATCGAGCTGGTTCAAGACGGACTGCATGTTGGTAGCCGACCGAGTTGTTAGATATTGTTGCTGGGACGATTTCACTGGCCTTTGATATCCAGAGAATCTTGCCAACGTTTCCCAAAAACTCGGCAGGCTCAATACGGCGAGTTGTTCATTCAAGCCGCCTGGTGTTTGCGACTCCGCGGCAATTACGGGAACATCGAGCGGTGCAGGTGTCGGCTGGCTGTCAGTTGCCGGCACCAGATTTGGTTCCCGCCTTGAGTCGCTCGCCAAAACCACTTCCTCACGCTCAGTAGACTTCAACTGTCCCAGCCAATATCCAGCTGGGCCCACCAACAAACAAGCAATACAGGCCGCCAGCACCAGCGGACGCCACGCGACCTCACCCTGCGTTGAAACAGCCTGCGTTGAATCAGCCACTGATATTTCGCTCAGCGCACTCTCCCGCCCGGCTCGAAAACCGCAAGCGTACATGGCCTCCGCTTGGCTGGTTTCACTCGCCTTGGGAATGAGCGATTGGAGTTGTTGTTCGAACGTGGTGTGGGTCGTCTTTTCTTGGTCGTTCATGGATTGTGGTTGATTGCTAGGATTCATGACACACCTCAGCTGGAACACCCGCTCGTGATCGCAGCCGTTGGAGACCGCAATGATAAAGTCGGTTTGCGGTAGCCAGCGAACAGTCGGTGGCCGCCGCGATTTGTCGAAAGGTTAATCCGCCCCACAAGTGCATCACGATGACTTGCCGTTCGTCGGTCGGCAGCATCCGCAGCCAAACGGTGACTTGTTGGCCGTCGAGTTGCGAGTCAAGCTCTGCCCCCGCGTCAACGAACCAGTTCTGTTGTGGTGCCACCACTTGTTGATAATTGGCCTGGGATTGGCGTTTGCGTTGCCAACTGAGCAGTTGGTTGCGGCTGACCCGAACCAACCAAGCCAGCGGGTCATCGGGCAGTTTGGCCTGAGTCGCCAGTGAGGCAAACGCTTCCTGGACAGCATCCTCGGCCGGCTCCCCCACCGCCCGGGCAATCACCAGCAGACGCCCCGCATGGGCACGCCACAGTTCAGCAAGGATTGCCGGCTCAATCACTGGGAACTCGATAACGGACGCGGTGGAAAGGTCGGTTCAACGCACAACTTACATGCGAATGAATGAAGGCAGTTTGACGCGGCAGCTTGGCGGACTCTCCTGCGTCAATTCCAAGGACGTGCCAAGCGGTTGGCTGTTTCACAATTCCTGAAAAACTTTCACGCGGCTGCCACGTGGGCGATGGACGGTTCGGAAAACGTTTCCGGATAACTTTTCATCATTTCCGCACGTCGCCGAAGTCACCGCGAGGGCTGAGCAGGCGGAACGAGCCGAGAGACTCTCCCCTCGCTGCCAACCAGAACGGGCAGATATTGTGCGCGCCGCAATGCGGTTGGGTGGGAGATCGCGTTAAAACCGCTTGTCGCCAACGGGAACCAATCCTCACCCGTCTGACTAATGTCCGTGCCGCTGGGCCCTGTCGCTAGCCAGTATCCCGATGTAAGCGTCTCCGGCCGTTGAGCGGATTGCCGAGGAGCAGGTTGACGTTCAGCGACCTGGTCGGATGCCGGCGGCACGAACACGATTGAGGAGCGAAATCCGGCCGGCTTGTTCCCCGCTGGCAACCGCCATGTCGCGCCGCCATCATCGGAAATTGCAATCTGATTTAGCGCCTGCGTGGGCAGCGTATAGTCACCACCGACGGCGATTAACATCCCTTCCGGACCGGCTGCCAAGCCAAAAATTCCGGCCGCTGGACCCGCAGGCATGACACCGACCTCAGCCGTCGTCCACGTGGCACCGAAGTCATCAGTCCGCAGCACGCGGCTGGCCAGCGCCTCGTTGGCAACTTCGCCTTCCGCAGCAACACCCCCGCCCAGACCGATCACAGCGGATCGCGAGCCGGTCATGACAATCAGTCCGTTGCTAGCAGCGAAACCAGCTTCCCCCTCCCGCGCGATAATCGGACAATCGAGCGTCTGCCAAGTACGACCACCATCCTCGGTCCGCAAAACTAGAAACTCCCCTTCGATAGGATCGCCACAGGCGAGCCCCCGCTGCGAGTCCCAAAACCGCATGCTGTTGATAAAAGCTGCAGGGTGGGCATTCCGATAAACCTGTTGCCAGCTTTGCCCCTGATCCGAAGAGCGTAAAATCAATGCCGGAGTTCCTGCCGAGGCTACCACCAATGTTGACTGGTCAATAATTGCCAGCGAGCGGTAATCGACGGCGTCTGCTGCTGGCGGACTCCTATCGAACCAAGTTTGCCCATCGTCCGGGGAAAAAAAGACAACGCCACGCGCCGGTTCGGGGGCCGCCTGCGGAATTGTTCCGCAGACATACAAATCCCCATCTGCCCCGGCGGCCACAGCACGCAGACTGGCCTTCTTCGGCAAATCAATTGCTTGCCATTGTTGGGCGTTCAGCAGGCACGCCCCCTGAGTCACCATCAACAAACAAACAGCAAACGGGAGCATCCTCCAGCAGCGCTGAATTCTTTGGATTTGCATTTTTTCGATCGTGCGATTCGTTGCTTGGAAACATAGAAATTGGCGGCTGCCGACATTTTTATCCCTACCATCATAGCCACCTGAATCCCCAACTGGTCGCAAGAGAAACCCGGCAATGCAGCCTGACCGTCGTTTATTTCTTTAATTGTCTTTTTCCGCGGTGCCAACTGGTCAGCGGCGGGGTTAAAGAAATTTGTCGCCTCCGCTGCGGCGACTCACGTTCGCCCTTAGGCTTATCCGATTTTTTGCTTTATCGCTCGCGAAGTTTGCGAATTTATGCGTTCTTCGATAGGTCTTGCTTTATCTTTACTGCTGTTGATTATTGGTTCAGTCAGTTGTAACAGATCAGCAGAACCAACTCCCGTCGACAAAGCAAACACCGCTGAAGTTACCGCTGCCGAAGATACCGCCGCGTCCACCGACACCGAATTGGCTGAGGTTGGCTATGAACCACCTTCTCGGAGTGGTTACCTCGGTAACGACGCTTGCCTGGAGTGTCACCAAGCGATCTGCGAATCGTACTCTGGTCACCCCATGTCGCGATCGATTACCCCGGTGGACATCGCCGCAGAGCGAGCCCGCATGGCGGGAGAAGATACTCAAGTTGGTTCGCCCTCACACCATTATCAGATCAGCATCCGCGAACAAGACCTTTGGCACTCCGAGCGGATGCTAGATGCTGACGGTGAAGAAATCTTTTCGCAAGGCGTTAAGATTGACTATGTCGTTGGCTCGGGTAAACGTGCCTTTGCCTATTTGGCGAGCCGCGACCAATTGCTTTTCATGTCGCCGCTGAATTGGTACTCGCACGACCAGGTCTATGGTTTCGCTCCTGGCCATTCGCTGGACGATCCGCGGCGACTTTCACGTCGCGTTACCGACGACTGTTTAAGTTGTCATGCGGGACAAGTGAATGCACTGGAACGCAACACCGCGCGCTATCAATCACCAGCCTTGCTGCACGCGGCAATCGGCTGCGAAAACTGCCACGGCCCAGGCGAACAGCATGTGCAGTTTCATCATGGCTCCACATCCATCCAAGATACGATTGTCAATCCTGATAAGCTGGACCACGAACAACGTGAAGCGATTTGTTATCAATGTCACTTACACGCACCAGCTAGAATCCTGAGACCTAACCGCAGTCAGTTCGACTTTCGCCCAGGTGATCGCCTGGAGGATATCTGGGCGATGATGGTGACCGACTCGGGGGTCGCTCAGGATGGCACCACCAAAGCCGTCAGTCATGTCCAGCAGATGCACGCCAGCAAGTGCTTTCAAGTCAGCGCTGGCGAGATGGGGTGCACCACCTGTCACGATCCGCACGCCTATCCATCACCTGAGGAACGCGTTGCATACTACCGCAATCGTTGTTTGAGCTGCCACGACTTGGATGCCTGCGAAACGCCAAAGAGCGCACGGCAAAAAGTTGACGACTCCTGCTTTTCCTGCCATATGCCAGCCAGGACGGCTCAGCGAATCTCGCACGTCAGTCAGACCGATCATCGCGTGATCGTTCCCCGCGACCCGATTGAAGCTGCGAAGCTTGACGGTGAGCAAGAGCGCCGCAGCAAACAACCTGCCTCCAAGAACTTGGATTTCTTCTGGAACTCGGCCGATTCACTACCTGGGTGGGAGCAACAACGAACGCTCGGCATGGCACTCTGGTTAGCTGGCTCCCACCAAGGCAACCGCCCGAATCTAGAGATCGTCGAGCAACTCGCGCCGCTGGCCGAACAACCTCGCCAGGATGGCCCGATGCTAACGGTGCTGGGAGCCTTTTGGCTGCAGTATCAATCACCCGAGCGAGCGAGATATTACTTCGAGGCCGCACGGAAAGATACGAACGTCCGCGAAAACGTGCTCTCAAATCTATTGACGATCTATTATCTATCGAGCCAGTGGCAAGCGGCCCTGCCAATCACCGCTGAGCTATTAGAAATTGATCCCGAGAACGCTCGCACGCATGCTCTCCGCGCTGACATTCTGGCTAACTTGAATCAAGTGGATGCCGCCTTGGCTGCCGGCGAGCAAGCACTCCGTTTCAATCCCACGCTCACCCCCGTGCGGAAGTGGCTGATCGACCTTTATCGAGAACACGGAGACACCACCGCCGCGGATGGTCATGCGGCGCTGTTGGGTCGCATCGAAACTGCGTCACGGCCAGCTGATTCGCAGCAAACCGAGTAGTGATCCGCTGTCCAGTCACTCCTCATCCGCCAGGTGGCCGCGTCGATTCGTGAATTCAACGCGAGACTATTTTGTTTCGACTTGGCCTGAGTTACATTGCGTGGTTTGCTACGCCGCCAGATGGGCGGCATATTAGGAACGAGCGGTGTTTCAGGGTCGCCTTTCGCTCTCCGCGAAAGCCATGGCGAACGCGGCTTCCCTGCATCGAAAGACGACACTTTTTTGCGATCGTTCCATAACACCTTTGCGAGTCTAATCCTCCAATAAGAAATCAACAGGAATGTGAATCATGGCGGCTAAATTTCCGAACCATCATTGTTTACTGATCTCCCTGACCATGGGGTTCGTGTTTTCTTTCTGCTCATTTTGCCTGACACCGAGCCTATTCGCCGAGACCTGGACCGATAAATCGGGAACCTTTTCGGTGGAAGCCGAATACGTCGGTGTCAGCGGCAGCAATGTGCTTTTGAAAAAGAGCGACGGCACAACAATCTCAGTACCGATTGCCAAGCTGAGCGACGAGAGCCGCGATCAGGCGAAAAAGTTATTCGAAATGTCGCAGGCAACGACACCAACTAACTCCAAGCCGACCGCTTCCACACCTACCAACAAGTCGACCTACAAGCCGCTCGCCCGGCAACTAAACTTTACGCCTCCCACACCCCCGCAACTCGCTGCCGCGTTACCGTTCCCCACAAATACCTCATTGCAGGAAACATGGGAACATGTTCGTGACCAAGCATTGGCGGGACATCTTGATGTCTTTTGGGAAGCACTCCCTGGCGACATTCGCCAATTTGTTGACAGCGAGGAGATTCGCGAAACGCTCCGGCCTTTCCTTGAGGAAAGTGATATATCGATCAGCCCGGAAACGATTCAGCTGGTCAATAAACTGACCGAAGTGTTAGTGACAAAGCGAGAGTTCATCCTAAACTCACAATTATTGACCGCCGTGCCTCCTGAGCAATTGCCTTTGATCAAACAAGGCTTTGATCCAGCCATAGGAGTCATCCATGAATACGCCGATTTCACTTTCAGCGTTGAATTGATCAAGGATTATCCAGTTAGTGATTTGGTAAAATATCACTTACCTCGCATCGGCGCTCATCTCCAAGAACTGCTCAAGCTTGTGCCAGCAGATGCTCGCGATGCATTCCTCAGCCAAGTATCCACGGAGCAGACGGGAGATACTACCGGAACGATGGCTTTCCCAAATAGCGAAGGCGTTGTCCAAACCGTTGAAATGGTCTACTACGAAGATCGTTGGGTACCGAAAGATATGGTGACAACGTGGCTCGACGAAAAAGACACAATCATTGAGAAGATGGTTGAGAATGCCTCCTCGGGTATGCAGATTGGCAATAGCCCAGAGACCACCGCGATGATCGCCGAGATGGTCGGCCAAATCGACGCTGCCCTAGACCCGCTGCTGGCCGCTGACACGCAGCAAGATTTTGATATCGCAATTGGGCAAGCAATTTTACCGTTCCTGGGAATGATGGGCGCATTTCCGGGTGGAGGTCCAAATCCAATTCAGTAATCGCAGCAGAGCTTTCGGTTAGATCAGCCGTTGAGCGCTGGCGGCTGGTTCTTGGGAACCGCTCGCTGGCGCGATGCGGCTGATGGTTCTTGGGAACCGCTCGCTGGCGCGTTGCGGC
>CAZHTX010000278.1:6431-7825 GCA_964535475.1 uncultured Pirellulaceae bacterium | reverse complement strand
AACCAGTGCCAACCTCGCGCAGCCAGCGTGGTCACGGTCGGCGGCAAGGTAACGTTTTTGCCAAGCGTGGGATTGTGCAAATGCAGCACGGTGTCGCTGCGGTCGAGCCCCAGTGCTAGCAGTTGCTGTTCCAATTGCTGAGCGAGCGCCGGGGACGCGGGCCGGTCCGTTGGCTCGCTTAACGGCTTGTCGTCGTGCCTCAGCGAGTCGTATTCCAAATCTGGCAAGGGATACACTTCGATTGGCAAGCCTCGCCATGGTTCATCGCTTAGAGCTCGCGTTAGCCCGGCGGCTCGCCCGCCGTGCAAAACGATCAATCGCTCCGGGCGCGCGGCCAATGGTAAGCCGGCCAGGCCCAGCAATTGGCCGAGCACTACCTGTAAGACTCCACCGCTCTCAAAATGATGGTGGATGAGCACAACATTCACGGAGTGCCATTCCTCAAACGGTCGAGTTGCGCGGCGGTCGGCTGCCAACTCGGCTCGAGCCACTGCACGGAATGCTTGTCCAATGATTGCCCCACGGCGCGGTCGAACAGGAATGCGGCCGCATCTTTTTGCAGACGACGGCGATCGGCAAAATCGGCGAAGTCCAAGTCGCCCGCTTGACGTTTGCTGATCCACAATAAATGCCAGCCAAACCGTGAGCGGACCGGTCCCGCGACTTGGTTTTCAGATGCTTGCAACGCGACCTCAGCGACTTCCCTGGGTAAGTCTGCGGCCGCCGTGACCCAGCCCACCAGCCCATCCTCGGCCGCCGTGGGCGCTTGAGAATGTTCCCCCGCCGCAGTGGCAAAATCGAGCGTTCCAGCCTTAATCTCCGCTGCTAACTCTAACAACAACGCCGGCGGTTGCGGATGTTTGCGGAAAATTTGCCAGAGCTGCACCTTGGTGCCGTCGTAACGGTAGTGATACAGCTTATAAAAACGTTCCAAATTGGCCTCGGTGAGTTGCTGTTGCAAGTATTCATTCCAAACCACTTCCCAGCCCAGTTCGGCTTGCTGCAGCGAGGTGAGCTCGGCCGCAGAGTCGATGCGCTGCAGTGCCTGCAGGGCTTGTTTTTTCCTCCGCTCAACTCGCGCCCGCAGCGGTTCACCACCGCTCGCCAACAGCTGCTGAAAGGCTAGCTCACGACGCACCAGGCTGAGCAAAGCGGCCGACCGCAGCGTCCGCAATTGTGCGGCGTCGAGTTGCTGCGATGGTGTTTGCCAGTTGCTGGCCATCCAGGCTTCGACCAGCGAGCTGTCGAGCTCGGTTTGACCGACGCGAACCAGCGGTTGAGGTGATTTCGCTGGGGAGGTTTTCGAGTCCTCAGCATCCGCGTCGCCGGTGCTAATCGCGGGCGGTTGGTCGGCGGCCGGCGCAAGCGAACTGGCGACTGCCCCCGTGAACAGC
>CAZHTX010000278.1:0-6331 GCA_964535475.1 uncultured Pirellulaceae bacterium | reverse complement strand
GCCAAACCGTGGCGGGCAACATCCAAGATGTCATGCGTCTCATGCGGTAACTGGTTCCTTGAGTGTCGTCTCTCGCTCCGCCGAAAGTAGTGGTTGTTTTCAAACTTTCGGCGGAGCGAAAGGCAACGAAAAACTTTCGGCGGAGCGAAAGGAGGCTTTATGGCAACGGAATGTCCCGCATTTCGAATTGAACTTCGTTTTGAATAATCGAGACGGGCGTTTCATAATGAAAGGTAAAGCCGGTCGGATCCTCATCGAGATCAAACAGGAAACTGATTCCCAGCCTGTCGGCGGTCTGCCGATACGTCTCCGTCCCCAGCACTTCACGCCGCTCGCCGGACGCCGTGGTTACGTAAGCCGGGTTGTCGAAAATCCATTGGCGGTGAGATTCCAAGGCTGCTCCGCCTTCGACGAACGCGACCTCCAGCCGCACTTCGTGGAGGTGATTGTTGGCCCGCACCGCTTCCACCAGCACGGTCACGTTACCCACCGTTTCCGCTTCGTGCGGTTTGGAAATGTCGATCTTGAAATGCTCGCGAGCGCCCGGCAACATCGACCGCAGGGTGCCACTGAGGGTGCTGATTCGCAGCGGCGAGTCGGTCGGCAGCGGTAGCGGAATATTGAATTCGGCCGAAGCAATCGAAGCGTTGGCGGCGATGGTGATTTCCCCCATCTCAGGCCGCAACTGTTGACCGTCATCGCAGACCGCTACGACCGACTCCAGCGGCAGCGTCAAGCCGATGGGTGTCAAGCGGGGTTCCCAGGCAATCTCACAACCGATCGACAACTCGCTCCGCTGCGCCGATCGCAGATCGCGACGGGCCATCACGCGGGTCGGTTCCAACCGGTACACGCCCGCGTAGGCGGCTGAGTCGGTGCGGGAGGGACGGCCCTCGGTACGTTGAGCAATGCCTAACTCCCCCGCCTTGCCAACGTAAAAGTTGACATCCGCTTCGGCTGCATCCAACACCGTGTCGAGCGTCTTCCAAAAGGTTTGCGAACGACTCACCTCCAGTTCCAACACTGGATTGAACTGACCGCTCGTCTGGAAACCAATCTCGGTCAGCTCGCTGATCCGCTTCAAAGCGGCTTGCAAGTCGTCGACGCGACCGAGCGTAATTAGTTTGGCTCCCGCGGCTTGTTTGGCTTGCTGCAGCTCCAGTTCCAACCGCACCCGCCGCAATCGCTGGCCCGCCTCAGCCGATAACGCCAAGGGGCTGTCTGGCAAAAAATTCAGAACACTCGGCCCCAGTGCCAGCAGATCGCGTTCCGCCTTCTGACGGATCGCCAGCTTGCTGCCATCCAAGCGTTCGATCAGCTCAGCCACTTGCTGCTGCAAATCCTCGTCGCTGCCACCGCTCTGAGAAGCTTCATCTGCCGCGGCTGTCGGGATTGCTTGGGCCATCGCGGCAGTGCCCACCGCCAGCCCGCTCAAACCAAAATATCCGCACAAGCCACAGGCGAGCGCACAGAGCAGCGCTCCGGCGTGAGAGAGCATCGCTCCGGCGTGAGGGTTCCGCAGAGCGAATCGGGGCCAAACGGCAAGGTTTCGGGCGTGCGATCTCTTCATAGACATGGGTGTTTCTTCATAAACATGGATGTTTCGACGGCGCCGCGTTGAAGAAGCAAAACTGACTTTCGTCAATTTTAACGTAAGCTTGAGCAGGCGTGTGCCCGCAGTTTGGCGAGCGACGCTGCTGGTCCGCCAAACGGGCGTTGCATCCACACGAAAAGCGAAAACTAGCGATAGGCAGCGATGAATATTTTCCCACCTCGGCAACGTTTTTGGCAGAGACTCTTGGCCACGGCGACGCTGCTGCTATCAGTCGGCACCTGCCACGGCGTTTCCTGCCACAGCGTGTCCGCTCAGCAGGGCCAATCACGCCTGCTAGTAGGCAGCATTGGCGATCGAACCGTGGAGGGAGTCGAACTCATTGGCGCGTCCAACCGTCAGGTAATTCTAGGCAACGACGGTTGGTTATTCGATTTCGATCCCCGCCGCCAGGAGACTCGTTTGACGATCGCGGAAGGCGATTTTCAACCACTCGACGCCCATGAATTTCGCCGGCGACTCTACGAGGAATTTGGAAATCGTTTCGAAGTCGTGCCGACGCAACATTTTTTGCTGGTCCAACCCAATGGCAGCGGCCGCGTCTGGGCGGAACGGTTCGAGCGACTGCACCGCACCTTCTTGAGCTACTTTTCCGTTCGCGGCGTGCGTTTGCTAGAAGGTAATTTTCCCATGGTGGCCGTGATCTATCCCAGTCAGGCCGAGTTCCAGCAACGAGCAACCGGCAGCACCGCATCGAACCGCGAAGTGTTGGGCGTTTACGACCGCGCCAGCAACCGCATCACCATGTACGACCACGGCCAATCGGCAGGCGGCGTGGACGCCACAATCTGCCATGAGGCGGCCCATCAATCGGCATTCAACGTCGGGGTCCACAGTCGCTTGGCAGATACGCCCCACTGGATTGTCGAAGGCATCGGCTGCATCTTCCAATCGCCAGCGATGATCGAAGGCCGCCGCAGCGGTGATCTGCAAGGCCGCTGTGATCCCAATTTGCTGTGGTTGTTTCGCGATCGCTATCAACAGGAACCTGCCCTGCTGGCTGCCGACTTGGATTCGTTGATCGCCGACAACACGATGTTTCGCAGCTCCGACCAGGTGCAACATGCCTACGTCGCCTCCTGGGCGTTGACCTTCTACCTGGCGGAAAGACGCGCAGCCGATTTCGCCAAATTGATCGATCGGTATTCGCAACGCCCGCCTTTTCAAGTTTATCGGCCCGCCGATCGGCAAGCTGATTTGCAACAGATCGTAAGCACCGACCTGGAGCTGTTGGCTCGGCAAATAACGCGTTTTCTTGATCAATTTTGAGTGTTGCCCGCTGGCAAACGGCAGCTCCACGAGTACCCCACTCTGCAGGCTTGTCGCCCGCTTGAAAGACGGCCAGAAAGCCGCTTGGGTGCGGGACCTCGCTGGCCAGGCCCGCTGAAAACTTCAGGGTAATCCGCATGTGTGTAAATAGACGCCCTTATGTCGCTGTAATGATCAATTGCTGGCCTTAGGTTGGCCTTTCCGGGTTCCGGGTGGGTTCTGCTTACCTATTAAGTGCTATGGGAAAGCGAGCGTGAATGCGGCAAACGGTAGCAGCACAGTGTTAGAATTCGGGAATTAGCAGGTCAAGTCAAGAAATGGACTGACGCTTGCTGACGCACTCGTGTGGAATGTGGCAGGCCCGCGAGACCCGATTACTCCACCGAGAGGGGCAAAGAGTAATGGATGCGGATTTAATCATTGTGTTGGTGACGACCCGAGATGAACTCGGTGAGGAACTACGGTTACAGTCGGAGTCGATGGGCGTCAGGTATTGGCGTTGTTCGGCTGTAGAAAAGCTAGCGGGGCGTATGGATCCGATCGGCACCGGTGTGATCGTCTTGGACGATCCGGCGGACGGTTCGGGGGCAGCGGAGCAGCATCGTTGGTTGCGTGAACAAGGTTATATTTTCCCGCGAATGTTGATTGTGCGAGAAGCCAAATTGGATCGTGTGGTGGCAGCCATGCGAGCGGGCATGTTTTCGGTGCACAATTTGACGAGGCACGATCCGACGTTTGTACCGTTGTTGCGCGAGGCACTCGAGCAGAGTCAGCAGATTGCCGCCAACGCGCGGCGGTGGCATGAGACGATGCTCAAACTGAAGGGGCTGGCTGATGGCGAATTAGCAGTGCTCCGCGGGATGTTGGAGGGCAAGTTAAACAAGCGAGTTGCCAACCAGTTGGGAATCAGCGAGCGAACGGTGGAGGCGCGGCGAAAGCGGATTTTTGAAAAGATGGACACCAAGAGCGTGGCCTGTCTGACGCGGTTGATTGTGGAAACGATTGGCTACGAGAATTTCCTGCGGATTTGCGATTCGTTACCTCAGCGAATTCCCGCGCCGCACTTTACGACCCTTCATCCCGGGCTGGTCAATCAATCACACAGCTCTGGCGCACTAGGTTCCACAAATGGGGGTCCTGTAGGCTGACGGCACGGAGCGTTGCGCCGCTGAAATCGTGGTCTTGGCTGTGTTTTCCTGGCACGGCCACGGTCACCGCGGCGGCTGCCACGCCCGCTGCGCAGCCATTGCCGCTGTCCTCGAGCACGAGCAGTTTTTCGGGCTCGATCTTTAATGACTGGGCGGCCCGCAGGTAGATTTCCGGGTCGGGTTTGCCGTGCCGCACATCGTCTCCGGTCCAGAGGAATTGCATGCGGTCGAGCACGCCGCCGGAGCTGAGGATTTCCTCAGCAAATTTACGCCGGCTGCTGGTGGCGACCCCGTAGGGCAGTTGCAGCGAATCGAGCAGATCGAGAAATGCTTGCAGGCCGGGCAGCGGCAGCGGGTTATTACCCAGCAGGCGGGCAAAAATCCGGTCGGATTCCTCCAGCACCTCTTCCCAGCTATCGGTCAGCCCGTAGTAGTCGACCATGACTTGGATGGCTTTGGGGCCGGGCAGTCCCATCATCCGCCTTCGCACGACATCTTCGTAGCGATGTCCCCGGCGTTCAAGTAGCTCATCGGCGGCTTGGTGGTACAATGGTTCGGTGTCAAACATCAGGCCGTCCATATCGAGTGCGACACCGCGAATTTCTAACTGTTTCATTGCTTGTTGAGTGCTTGATTTTGCATGGTTGTTCAGGAACGAACTGAGGAACTCAGCCGGACTGGCGAATATATTCCGGCGAATGCCAGTCATTGGCGGATCGAGCCATTCATTCCGGTTCCACCTTCGGATTTAACGGAATATTTGCAAGCCCTCTTGCCGGCCGGCCCGGTTCGAGAATCGTTTGCCGCGGTCTGCGATCAGTTATTGCGTTGGGTTCACCAGCAATCATTTTCCCAGCATCAGCAGTTGGACGCGGCCTACGCGGCACTCGATCCCGATCGCGACACTTCATTGTTGATGGATCGCCAAGTCGACGAACAGACAGTAGACGCGGCCGATGTCGCGCGATTGATGCGGACTGCGCTGGATGCAGCCGACTATTTGGAGCTCAGCCGTGAGGAATTAGAGGCGGCCTGCGAGGTTTCGAGTCTGTGGGGGGTGCGTCTCAAGGTCGATTTTGAGATTTTCCAGCATTTGGGGGTATTTGCTCGCGGTGACATTGTTGGCGTGCGTGAAATTCGTCGCCCGCAGGGATTCTATCGTCGCGAAACGCTGGAAGTGGAGATTTACCGCCGGCTGATCGTGTTGTTTCAGATCAAGCCTAATCGGATCATCGAGGGCGAGGGGCAAGCCGATCGTTTGTACCTGCGGATGTTCAAGAACATCCCCAAGGCGGACGTCGACATGCTGTTGCCGGGCACCAAGATCCGCTTTGGTTGGTTTGATCACACCAAGATCTTGGTTCCCTCGTTGGGCGGGATCGGCATGACGCTCTGGAAACTCGTCCGCTTGGTGCTTTTTCTAGCTGTCGTTTCGACGGGCAAACTGCTGCTCGCCTTGGGCTTGGTGTTCGCCACCTTTGGCTACATCGCCCGCAGCGTTAGCAGCTATTTCAACACGCGGAAAAAGTACGAGTTGAACATGGCCCGCAGCCTCTTTTTTCAGAAGCTCGACAGCAACGCGGGTGTGATTTTCCGCGTCCTAGAAGAGGCACGGCAGCAGCAATATCGCGAAGCCGTGTTAGCTTATTACGCGCTACTCACCGCCACCGAGGTGCCCATGGGGCGACGACGTCTGAAGCGGCGTTGCGAGCGGATGCTCCGCGATTTGCTGGAGATCGAAATCATGTTCGAAGTTGACGACGCACTCCAGGTCCTACAGCGGCTCAAGATGATTCAAGAGCACGCGGATGATTGTTGGAGCTGTGAACCAGCGCCGCTATCGCTGTAGTTTTTCTTCGGCACGAGCCGCCCGCAGCGCGGCCGCTTCGCGAGCCAATTTGAATTCGCCCGCACCTGGGAAGTACTGGACGTCATCTTCCAAATAATATGGACTCGGCAGCGTTTGACCGTTCACGCCAACTTGGCATCCCGTCACGCCTCCGCAAGTGACAGCGGCTCCTGCCACTAACACCATCGTCCGCAGCCAATTCTGGTTTTGCTTGGCGTTCATTGCCTTCCCCTGAGCAGCTTATCAAGTGTCGACCTGTCGTCGCTGGACGCATCTGCGGACCTATATCGCACAGACCATCTGTCCTAACCCTCATCGGCCGAATCTTCGTTACGACTTGAACCGAGCGGGCAGTTTTCAGACAAATTGTTGCCGCGATGCACCGCCAGCAAGGGATGAGCGAAATCAACAGGGGGGCTAGAACTCGTGCAGCTGGAACTGATCGGCGGGCAG
>CAZHTX010000277.1:0-7834 GCA_964535475.1 uncultured Pirellulaceae bacterium | reverse complement strand
GCCGTCGGCTCACAAAACCGTAAAAAGCCCGCGGCTAGCGCCGTCGGCTCACAGTTTTCGGATAGGCTCTAAATCTATGAACGTCAGAGACCAGATTTATGAAACAAGGGACACTCTTTTGAACCTATCCGATCAGCTTAAACCGACCCTCGGCCTCGACCTCGACGGTTGCGTCGATGAGGCCCCCAAATTCTTCAGCACTCTCAGCCAATTTTGGCCTGGCGAAGTGATCGTCGTGACTTATCGGAGTGACCGAGCCAAAGCGATTGCTGACCTTGAAAGGCACGGCATCAAGTTCACTGATGTTGTTCTCGTCAGCAGCTTTGACGCTAAAGCAGAGGTTATCAAAGAGCGGAAGATCAACGTTTACGTTGATGACCAACCCGAAATGCTGAAGAACATTCCAGCTGACGTGAGCGTGATGCTGTTTCGGAACGAGGGGAACTTCGATTTCGATGATCGAAAATGGATGTTCAGCAACGAAACGGGAAAGATGGTCTGACGAGCAGGTTCGTTGGCGGGATACTGCTGGCATTAAATTTTGGCAGTGGCTATTCCTTGCATAGCGGGAACACATACCGATGAATGAACGCTCGGGAGTAAAGAAATTTACGGCAATCGCCTTCTTGATTCTGGTTGCTTTAATTTATGTATGGTATTCGATAATCGCGCGGGACATTGCCGAAGACCAGGAAGAGAGGGAAAGGACGCGGCAACTCCTTGAGCGAAACGAAGAGAATTTAAGAATCTTAAACGGCAGTCAACAATGAATCATTGCTGGCAAGGCCGGCCGGGAAGCCATCATGAACCTCAATCCGATCCTTAACGCCATCCTCGACGAATACGTCCTGCCGCTCGACGGTGATCATGGCGTCGCGCACTGGGCAAGAGTGCTTGAGAACGGCCTGCAATTGGCAAAAGAGACCGGTGCCAACGTGGAAGTCGTCTCGCTATTCGCGGTTCTGCACGACTCTCGCCGCATCAACGAATTCACTGATCCGGAACATGGTCCCCGTGCCGCAGAGTTTGCCGCCGAACTTCGTGGGAATGTTTTTGATTTGGACGACCACGCCTTCCGCTTGCTGTATCGAGCCTGCGAAGGGCACACCCACGAACTGACTCATCCCGATATAACCATCCAAACTTGTTGGGACTCGGATCGGCTTGATCTTGGGCGAGTCGGGATCATCCCTCATCCCAGCCGGCTATGTACGGAAGTTGCCAAACGACCCGAGACGATCCAAAGGGCAGATGGCCGCGCGAGCTTCGCCGTCGTGCCAACTTTTGTGCTTGAGGAGTGGGGAATCGATTTAGAGCAGGAGCGATCGTGGTGAATTCTTCAAACTGCTAAGTTCCTCGACATAAGTCTTTCGGTTAAATCAGCCGTTGAGCGCCAGCTCACAGTTCCACGGAACCGGACGCTAGCGCGCTTCGGCTGATTTCGTTTCTTTTCAGCCTGTCATGAAAAACGTTTCCGGGTTTTGCTGCTGTCGAATTGAGCTTTTTTCACGCCTGGGCGGCTTTTTGGCTCGCTGCTTTGCTGCCGACGTGGGTTTGCAACGATTATTCCAGCGCAATTGCGGTGAAAAATTGGTTGTTGAGGTGAGTTTTTCCTGCGTGACAGCGAACGTGAACTATTTTGGAGGTCATGAGAACTCCACTCCTCCTCACCGTCATGCTGTTGTTAGCAGAACCCGCGTCGGCCGATTGGTTGACAGCGCGGAGTTTCCACACTCACGACGAGCAGGGCCAGCGGACGCATCAGCGCAGCGAACCGCCAACCACGGCGGTTCCCAATCCGGCTGTGTTTCGCACTAGCGGGTACTCCTATTTCCGCAGCTCCTTGCAGTACGGACCATCGACGGACCATTACCATCGGGTCGACCAATGGGGACCACCAATCCAACCCTACGGCGAATGGCGGTTTCCCTACCGACCTTACAGCGTCCCTTACGATCAATGGGGAGCACCATTTGCTGGGCTGAACCTGGGGAATTTTGGTTTTCCTCAAGGGAATTTCTTTCCCCCGGGGAACTGGCCACCACCCAATCAAGGCCCCGGAAACCGTCCCGGAAACTTTCCTGCCAACCCCAACAATCCTCAACAATATTATCCCCAGCCGGGAATGTTGCCTCCAGGCTCTGTGCAGCCTTGGCAACCGCAGCAGCCGTATCCAAATTTTCCGTACAGCGATGGCGACTACCCAGATCGCGGGGCTCGGCCGCGATTGAACGATCAAGATTTCTACTTTAAGCCGACACAGTAGGCTGGCGTGACGAGTTTCGCTCAGCGGCCCTGATGCCCCTGATCGGTAAACTCTTCCCAGCCTCCCAAGCCGTCATGACGATTGGTGGTTGTGGCACGGCGGGTGCGATAGACAGGAAGGAAGCGAAAGATCAGAATCGCAGACTTTCCTTCCGTACCGCTTATAGGGCGCACCCAGGGCCATGCCCCATCCTCGTGAATCGAATGAATCGCGTTCTTTGGCATTGCTGCCACCCGGATATCGTGCCTCGGGAATTTTGTTGCACGTTTCCTCGTTGCCGAGTTCGTACGGGATCGGCGACCTCGGACCCGAGGCGTTCGCTTGGATCGATCGTTTGGCGGCTGCCGGTCAACGGTGGTGGCAAATCTTGCCGCTGGGACCGACCGGCCAAGACAATTCACCCTACGACCCGCTCTCCACCTTCGCTGGCAATTTTCTTTTCATCAGCCCTGATCGGCTGGTCGACGAGGGGGTGCTGACGGAAGAGCAATTGCGAGCCGAGCAAGCTGGGGCTGAGCAAGCTGGGCCGATTGGTAGCGATCCCAGCCGGGTTGATTTTCCCGCAGTCAAGCGGCTGAAGACGGCACTGCTGACCGCGGCTTGGCAACGGTTTTGCAGCGGTGGTGCCGAGCATTTGCGGGAGTCGTTCCAGCAATTTTGCGACGGCCAATCGCATTGGCTCGACGATTTCGCCAAGTTCGTGGCGATCAAGGAGCAGCAAGCGGGTGAGTATTTTTATAACTGGCCAATTCCGCTGGCCCGTCATGAACCTGAAGCGGTGAACCAACTGGCAGAACAGCTGGCTGACCGCATCGATTTCACTCGCTTTGTGCAGTTTTTATTTTTCCGGCAATGGTGGCGGTTAAAAGCGTACGCGCAGGACGCGGGCGTGCGGTTGCTGGGCGATCTGCCGTTCTTTGTTTCGCATGATTCGGCCGAGGTGTGGGCCAATCCGGAGCTGTTTCAATTGAATGAGACGCGACATGCCAAGTTTGTCGCCGGCGTTCCGCCTGACTACTTCAGTGAGACGGGACAGCTGTGGGGTAATCCGGTCTATAACTGGGATAAATTACAGTCGACCGAGTATCGTTGGTGGGTGCGACGGTTGGCCGCCCTGTTGCAGCTGGTCGATGGTTTGCGGCTAGATCATTTCCGCGCTTTCTCGGCCGCTTGGCACATCCCCGCGGGCGCTCCGACGGCCGAGCAAGGTGGGTGGGTCGATTGTCCGGGTACCGATTTCTTTGCCGTCGTTCGCGACACCTTCGGGGGCCTGCCTTTTATTGCTGAAGATTTGGGGCTGATCACGCCCGATGTTCGCGACCTTCGCGATCAATTTGGGATGCCCGGCATGCGGATTTTGCAGTTCGCTTTTGACGGTGACCCGGAAAACATTTTCTTACCACAGTACTACAATGAGAATAGTGCGGCGTTCACTGGCACGCACGACAACAATACGACGCGCGGTTGGTTTCAGGAGCTTGATCCGAACGGTCAGCAAAACGTGCGTGCGTTGTTGGGCCAGGAGCTGAGCGAGGAGGATGTGGCTGGGGCCATGTTACAAGCGGTTTGGGATTCCAAGTCTGCTTTAGCGATTGCGCCGCTGCAAGACTTGCTTAACCTGGATGGTTCAGCCAGGATGAATGTGCCGGGGGTCGCTGGCGGCAATTGGGGCTGGCGAGTTTCGCGTGAGCAATTAGAGTCCGCCCCGTTCGCTCGGCTGCACCAGTTGACATCCGCTTGCGGTCGGTTGGATGGTCGCCCTTGATGAGAAATTGACAGATGCAAAACCGCCCGATGCAGAACCGCCGCCACCAAGTTCTGCGATGTTTCGCGTGCTGTTTGACGCTGGTCCTCGCCAGCGGTCAGCTAGTTGCCCAAAACGCTGACACAGAGGCAAAGCGGCCGGCGGTTCCAGCCGCACAACAAGCCGAGCAACAAGCCGCACAACAACCGACTCAGCAAGCCGCTGGCGAAACGCGGTTGGTACCGCCGTTGGTACCGCCGCTCGATGGTCGCGAGGGACGGGAGTTATTGCTGCGAAATTTTCGGCCTGTTCCACAGTTGGTGGTGCCGCGGACGAAGCTCGACGGGGCCCGCTTTCCCGTCGTCGATGTGCACACCCATATGTTGTTTCGCCAACGTCACAACCGCCAGGCACTCGAGGATTTCGTCGACTTAATGGACCGTCATGATGTGGCGGTTTGCGTCAGCATGGATGGGCGTTTGGGGGCCGGACTGCGCGAACATTTGGATTTTCTGTGGGCCGAGCATCGCGAGCGGTTTGTGGTCTTCGCGCATCTCGACTGGGTGGGGGAAGGTGACCCCGAGCAGCCTGCAACCTGGGCTTGCAATCGTCCCGGCTGGGCGGAGCGGACTGCGGCGGCGCTGGTTGATGCCAAAGAGGCTGGGATCAGCGGCTTGAAAGTCTTCAAGCGACTGGGGCTGGAGTACCGAGATGCCAGCGGCAAATTAATCCCCGTCGATGCGCCGCTGTTGGATCCGATTTGGCGAGTGTGCGGTGAGTTGGGGCTGCCCGTGTTGATTCACACCGCCGATCCAACCGCTTTTTTCCAGCCTTTGGGGCCGGAGAACGAACGTTGGGAGGAGTTAAGTCGTCACCCTGATTGGCATTTCTATGGTGGTGATTTTCCCAGCCGCGATGAATTACTGGCGGCCCGCAACCGAATGATCGGTCGTCACCCAAAAACCAATTTTATTGGTGCCCACATGGCCAGCTCGGCAGATAACTTGGGGCAGTTGGCGGAGTGGATGGAAGCGTTGCCCAACCTGTACGTTGACCCCGCCTCGCGAATTTCAGAGCTGGGCAGGCAGCCCTACACGGCTCGCGATTTTCTGATCAAGCATGCTGATCGCGTGTTGTTCGGAACGGATGGCCCCTGGCCGGAAGTGCGAGTGGATTACTATTGGCGGTTTTTTCAAACTCGCGATGAGAACTTTCCCTATTCGGAAAAGCCTTTTCCGCCACAAGGTTTTTGGCGGATCCATGGAGTCGATTTACCCGACGGGGTGCTGCGAAAGATCTACGCCGACAACGCGGCCAGGATCGTTCCCGGCGTGGCCGAGCGTCTGGAAGCATTCAAAAGTCGCTCGCCGGAATAGAGCCACACTTTCATTGGTCACGGGAGCGGACTACCGACGCTCAGCCGGTTCGGTGGTGGTGGTCGTCGTCGTCTTCCTCTCCCCGATACTCGACGGGCGAGTCGCCGGGGTCGCCCTCATAAGGCAGCCCATATTCTTCATTGAGCCAACGGCCGAGATCCACTAATTTGCATCGCTCCGAGCAAAACGGTGGTGCTTCGGTCTCGTCGAGGTAAAATCGTCGGCTGCACGTGGGGCAAGTCAAGCGTTGATTGGGGTGCGGCGCGGACATGGGAATCAAGCAATGAGAATGCATTAGAAAGCGTCAATCGCCAGCCAGCCCGGGCTGACTGGCGACTGGTAACATCAAAGGATTGCGGTCGGTCAATTAAGCCAAAGGCATCCTGTACTTGCCAGGCTGGGGGACGACAACTTCGGGTGCGTCACCCCATTCGTATTTTGCCGGGCGTAGATCTTGCGGGCTGTTGAGCACTTGTTCCCAGGTCAATTCCTGTCCCGAGTAGCAAACCTCGCGTCCCATAATTCCCAGCAGCGTGCTATCGCACATGTAGTTGCCATTGTTGATCCTGGGGCGTTTGCCCTCGATCGCTTCGTACAGCTCAATGTGTTCCTGCACGTACATGTTAGTCTTGCTATCGCTGAACTTCCAAGGCTCTGGGCCGTCGATCTTATGGGCCAACAACTGGGCCTGACCTTTACTGCCGAAGATATAATCCTCGGTGCCGTTTTTACAGCCGCTGATTTGCCGCGTGTTGGCAAACGAACGGGTGCCGTCAGCCCATTCATAAACGATGGAAAAGTGATCGTAGATCATCCCCATCGTGAGGTCGTCCCGAGTTTGCCGACCACCCATGCCGTAAGCTCTGACGGGCGTCACGTCGTGGCGAATCCAGAGTGTTTTATCGAGGCTGTGAATAAACTGCTCGAGCACGTGATCGCCGCAAAGCCAAGTATAGTAATACCAGTTGCGACACTGGTACTCCATTTCGCTCATGCCAGGCTGTTTGACCTTGGACCACACTGGACCAGTCAAATAATCGGCTTGCGTCGCGATCAAGTCACCGATCTGACCATCCTGCACCCGTTGCACCGATTCGCGGACTCCTGAGTCGTATCGCCAGCAGAGACCGCTGACAATATTGAGCCCTTTCTTGTCGGCGATTTCACAGCTGGCACGTACGCGGCGGACGCCGGTCGGATCGGTGGCAATCGGTTTCTCGCAGAAGACGTGCTTGCCGGCATCAATGGCCGCTTCCAGATGGTCTGGGCGGTAGTGAGGAGGGGCGGTCAGCAGCACCACGTCGACTTCAGTTCCGGCCAGCAATTGCGTATGGCAATCGAATCCGGAGTAGCAGTTATCTTCGGTCGCCAAGAAACGATCGCCAAACTTTTTGTCGCGAGCCATTCCCTTGAGCACGCCGGTCATTTGTTCGGGGAACAAGTCGGCCAGCGCGACGATGACAACGTTCGGGTTGGCCTCCAGCGCGTTTCGCATCGCACCGCTGCCACGTCCGCCACAACCGATCACGCCGACGCGAATTTTTGCATCATCGGAAGCATGGGCGCGGCCCACAATCGAACCGGTGGCGAGGAGGCTGGAGCCGGCGATGGCACCGGCTTTTAAAAAGTTTCGACGAGGCTCCGGATTCGAGCTGGGTTCGGCCTGGGACATGGTGACTCTCCGACTGAAGGCAGGAATTATCGAGGTGGGTATAGCGGCGCGACGTGCGACCGCATAACAATGATATCCATGAGCGACTCTCGACACCAACCGCCTGACCTTAGCGAGCTCAGCAAATTCTTGCTGAAGCATGCACCCGATGTGCGCACCGTATGTCAGGGGCAACAGACGATTTTTGAAAATACACTTCGTCTCAGCCGCTGTATGGATGGCCCCAATTTTACTCGAGTGGGCCAAGATGACTTACAGCGAATGGCATTTTTGTACGATGATCTTTTCTTCGGCTCAAAACTGATTCGAGCAGCCCGAATTGAGGGTTTGAATTTCGGTTGGAGCAGTCGGATGACGAAAAACGCTGGTAAAACAGTCACCCATTATCCATCAGGACGAACCCGAGGTCCACGACGATTCGAGATAATTCTCTCCTCAACGTTGTTATTTCAGACTTTCGATGACGTCAATCGGCAAGTGGAAGTTACCGGTTTGCGGTGCAAGAACCGCTTGGAGGCAATGCAGCGGATTGTGGAGCACGAGCTGGTGCACCTGGCCGAGATGTTGTTGTGGGACGATAGTTCCTGTGCGAAACGTCGTTTTCACGGTATCGCTAATCGTTTTTTCGGACACACCGAACACAAGCATGACTTGATCACGCAAGCGGAGCGGGCTGCCAGCAAATTTCGCTTGGCTCCCGGCACTCAAGTTCGCTTTCGTTTTGAAGGCAAAATGTTGACCGGAACAGTCAACCGAATCACCCGCCGGGCAACCGT
>CAZHTX010000276.1:0-7885 GCA_964535475.1 uncultured Pirellulaceae bacterium | reverse complement strand
CGGGGCAGCAAGTAGAGCCCCGACTGGTGCTTGGTCAGCGACCGCTTGAGCAGCTGGATGTCGAGCCTGGCGACATTCTGCGAGACGTCGGCCAACGTGTAATCGGGGATCGAATCGAGGAACACGTCGGCATCACCGAGCGCCAGGTCGAGGTCAATCAAGGCCACTGAGTTTCCCGGCTGGGCGGCTAGAATGCATCCCAGATTGACCGCCGTGCTGGTCGAGCCAACCCCGCCGGTTGCCCCCGCCACAGTGATCACTTCGCACGAGCGCGCCTTGCCTTCGCTGCTACCAAATTTAGAAGCACCCACCCGTTCCAGCGCGGCGCCCAGTTCGTCGGGCGAGATCGGCAAAGTGAGGAATTCTCGCGCACCGGCCCGCATGGCTTGCAGGATCAACTGCCCATCGGTGCTCTTCGAAGCCACCAGCGGCAGCATCTCGGGAGTTTCCACGCCGATCCGGCGGAGCAGCTCTAAGGCCCGCTCGGGGTCTCCATCGAGCGAGATTACGCCAACGTCAGGCAGTGTCTCTTTAGCCACGTCCATGAAGAATTCATAACGCGAGCACTCCGCCTCGAGCCACACCGTCTCCATACCGACCAGCATGGACTTGAGCGCTTCCCGAGAGCTATCGTGGGGATCAACAATGGCGAGTCGAAGTACGTTACTCATGGGCGTTGAATCAATGCGTGACTGGGAAGGGACAGTATGCTTCTCATCGGCTCCTAAAAGCCGGAAACGTTACCAGTCGTAGGCGATGGGGACATAACTGATACGCCCGGTGCGACCGTCGTCGGGCTGGAGTCTGGCACGATCAAATTGCCAGCGGAGCTTTCTTCCCCCGGTGGTATATATTCCATTTGCCCGGCCGGCTGCTGGAAACCTTGAGGTTGGGGCTGCGACATTTGGCCGGGCGGCACCCGCATCGCTGGCCCTGGGCCCATCTCAACTGGATATTCGCCATGCTCAACTCCCGCCGGCAGGTAACCCGTGCCGTCGTAACCGGCACCGGGGGCCGCCGATGGTGTGGGGCACATGCCATCGGTGCGTGGAACTTCCAGATAACCTCGCAAGAACAATTCGGTGTCGGAAGGTGAATCCGTATTCAGACCGGGACCCCCGACGGGAACTTGATAATCATCCATCGCTTCTGCCAACTCGGGCGTGACGGTGATCAGCAGTTCGATTTCATTGTTCTGTTCGGAGATGCGACGGAAGAAGGTCCCGATCCAAGGCAGTTCTCCAAAGAAGGGGGTTGCCCGTGAGACCGACTCGACCCGGTTCTGCAGCAATCCGGCGATGGCGAAGGTCTGCCCCGTATTGAGTTCCACGGCGGTATCAACGTAACGCTGGCGGAAAGCGGGTACCGTGGCACCCTGTACGGTGATCGAGCGGGCCGGATCAGGCTCGCTGACTTCCGGGCGAACTTCCAGTCGCACGCGGTTGGGACCGATCACGAAAGGCAAAAAGTCGACAGCCGTGCCGAATTCCTCATACTCGATAGCCACTGAACCGTTTCCGGTGGGCACGATGTAAGGCACCTTACCGCCGACGATAAACCGGCTGGGACGCCCATGCGTGGAAACCACGGTCGGTTCCGCCAAGACCTTGATCAAGTCGTTGCGTCGTAAGGCTTTCACCAAGCCGTCGAGATCGTATCCACCCAGCTCAGCGGCAAACCGCGTGTTGGCTTGCAAACTGACCGGTGAGATCGTGGCAAAGTCGGAACCGGGAGCGTTGAGCATGTCGCCGGCACCGAAGAGCACACCGGTGGCGTTGGCTTTATCGGATAATGCCCAGTCGATCCCCAGCTCGCGGAACTTTGTTCGCGAGACCTCCATGATCTTGGTATGCAACATGATTTGTTGCACACCGATCACTCGCACGTTTGTGACCACATCGGCGTAAAATTGTTCCACAATCTGCACGGCGCGATCCACATCATCGACATTGTTGACCGTGCCGGAGAGGACTGCACCAGTGCCCTGAGAAAGCGCAGTCACCTTGAGATTGCTGCCGGGAAACTGAGTCGTAAGAATCGTTTCCACTTCACGGGCATCGGCACCAACGATGCAGTCGACGGTGAACAGATTGTTCTCGCTGTCCCACAAGTTGAGTTGCGTCATGCCTGGAGTCAGCGACGCGATTTGAATTTGAGTTGCCGAGATGGGCGAAGCGCTGAGGATTTGCTCGTTCTGAACTTGGTATTTCAGAATCGGTTTTTCCATGGTCAAGATGCGACTGCTCTTAACGATCATCTGTAGCGTTTCAACGCTTTGGGTGACGTTAAACTGCACCACGGATGAAGCGGGCCGAGCACTCTGGGCTTGGCATTCTCGCTCCCACATTGATGAGGTGAGGAAGCCAGCCAGCAACGCTGCAATTGCCGCTCGCCGAATGTTGCGTTTTACCACCATCGTGTTTGCATCCTTGCGTGACCGAGGAACCCGTCCCGGCGAAATTTGTCAGTGATCCAAGCTTGGTGTTCCATCAAAGGGCCTTCCATCAGTGGTTGGCCCAATTTGTCGCGATGGATTGTGGCGGAGTAATCCAGCTCCCGAGCGGATCACGTGTCTCATCGTCATCCGCTGCCTCTCGATGCCAATTCGTTTTCTCCGCTTTCTTACTTCAATCACGGAAATTGGTTCCGGTCAGTTAAAGCGTAACGATTGGGCGATCCAGTCTTAACGATTACTCTTCGCGTTCTTCTCGTACCGGCTCGTTTGTGGGAAACGTAGGGATTTGACCGGGTGGCTGGCTTGCCGAGCCCTTGAACAGGGGGCTGCTGCTGCCGTTCAAATAGTCCAAGTTGGGAGTCGTTTTCGAGCTGGATTGGTTGTTCGTTGCCTCCGCCGCGGCCGGGGTCGTTACTTTCGGAATTGGATTGCCTTCTTCCCAAGTAAAGACGCTGATTTGACCATCGTCGCCGATCTTCACCATTTGGTGCGCGACTTTCGCGGATTTGGGCTGCTGAGGTGGGGGGAACAGCGGTGACTGGTTGTCGTCCTCGACTGCTGGCTTGACTTTTAACGCGTCAAGTTTCGCTTGGTGGTCGGAGAGCCACCGCAGGAATGCTTGACCAGCCGGATTGGGCCCCATTTCCTCTTCGCTGGTGCCACCGTCGTCGGGACGTCCCAAGCTGAGGCTGATTTGAGCCAGCTCACGTGACCAAGCGAGCACTTCCGCGTCACCGTTGTGAATCAGCAGCGAGACGGTTTTCGCGACTTGATTTTTCTTGTCGTCAGCTGGATCCTCGGATTGGCGTTTCGTGCGACCATCGACCGCAAACACGCGGACACCGCTGAGTACCGTCTTGGTTGTCGTTTCGGGAATCACTTCGCTGCGAGTGAAAAAGCCAATCACGTTAACCCGATCGCCCGGGGCGACAAGGTTCGCCACGCTGCTGATCTCATCGGCTTTGAGGGCAACGACGTTGAAGCCCTTGGGGATATCAACGGTCCGCGTGTCGTTGCTATCCATCAGTTTGCGAACCAGTACCGGCTCGCCGGCGAATAGTCGCTGCGAGGCGAATTTGCCCTCCAGTTCGTTCCAATCGCGAATCGCGTCTTGGGGAACCCGGTCGGCAGGCCACTGTTCTAATTGAATTGCGGCTTGCGTAATTTCTTCACGCGCATTGATGACTCGGTTGGCGACGTAAACCTCCACCGATTCTACCTGAGGCCCGGCTTTCATCATCTGAGAGAAACCAACCACGGCCACCGATCCAAAGATCAATGCGACAGCCAGGGGAATGAATTTATTTCGCATGACAATCTTGAACCTAGGTAATCAGTTCGCACTTGAGCCGGCACATTTGCTCGCTGGAGCAGTTCAATTTATTGGCACGCTGCCAAGCCGAACTGCACAGTTTCACAATTGTCTGGCCTAAACGTCTGCTCCCTCAAAATTGCCATAACAGGTCCAGCCGGAACGAAATCGCTGGAAATAATCGGCACCGAGAGAGAGCAATCCGCTGGTGGCAAGGGACGCGGACACACTGCCCGAGTTCCCCCGCTTGAGCTTGAACTAAAGTGGGGAAGTTTTCTGGAATTTAAAATTACGTCGCTGCGCCCGTGCCACGTTGGGCTCAGACCAACATGCCGGCGAAGGCAAAGTACATGATCGAGCCGATGGCCATGGGGATTCCGTAAGGCAGCAACCGCATCGTCGGTTTCCGCGCCTTGGCAATTTCGGCCAGTTTTTCGGGGTCACGAATGGTGATCCATTCGTTGAGGATTTGATGTGCTTGCGCCCAGTGCTTATGCCATTGGCCACTGGTGGCAATCATCACGGCAGCCATCACGCCACCGACCATCGCCGTGGCCAAAAATGCCCACCAAGTGGTCGAGGCGCCGAGCCAAGCTCCCACACCGGCGAGCAGTTTCACGTCGCCAGCTCCCATCCCGCCGACAGCTCGCAAGACGAGCAGCAACATCATGCCGACGAACGTTCCCAGCAAGCTGTAACCGAGTCCCGCGGCACCACCGTGCAGCGTGCCGTGGAGCCAACCGGAGAGGATGAAGGGAAAAGTGAGCCAGTTCGGTACTTTAAGAATTTTTCCGTCGATGATCGCGGCCACGACTAGGACCACGCTGACCAACCAAACTGGCCAGTTCTCGACGACTGATTGTGTGAAAGTTTGCACGTGTGGTTTCCCCCCATAACTGTTCGACTAATGATTTAACGAATGCAGGTCAACCAACTCACCATTGCCACTAGCATGGTGATGGTGCAGCAAATCAGCTGAACGGCGTTTTGACCCGCTTCGAGAGGCAACAATGGATAGTTCATTGCGGCTTCCAAAAAGAATTATTTGAATGTCTGTTTGATTGAATTAACTGCAAAAACGCACCCCGGGACGTGCCGCTCCGCTGTGGAGGATACGTCCCGAGGGCATGTATCTTGAACACGGCTCCAGCAAACGAAAAACTCGTCGGCTGAAACAACCGCGTTAGTTACCCAAGCTGGTCGAAATCGTTTCGAACTGGGTGTTGGCGTTGGTACCAATCGTGCCGATTGCGCCCAAGCAAACGACGACGATCAGGGCCAACATGACGGCGTACTCGACTGCTGTCGGGCCGTCTTCTTCCTTCATGAACTCAACGAACTTCGCTACGAACTTATTCATTACACTCTCCCTCGAGGGTTGCATGCGGGGCGGTGAACTCCACCTCGCACGCGGGAAACGACACTAATTCGGGCAATCCTCTCGTCTCCCCGGTTCTCACCTAGGCGACAGCCTGACGCACAACTCGAAGGTTCGAATTACACGTTTCTGCTGACCTTGGCGGCTCGGCAGCCCCATAAGGGGTCCGTAGCTTTGCGCCCCGAACTTACGATCGGTTAGCCTTTAGCAAGGAGCAGAGGCCGGAACGACGCGGAAAGCGACGCTCCGAAGGCCGCACACCGGCCTGCCCTCTCTACCGGAAAACTACGCTGCGTTTCGCTTGAGTCAAAAATCCCTTGCACAAAATGCGTAACGACCAGACAAGCGTGCGCGATTGCGCAAGTCGTAGCGGTCGCGTAGTTGACGCGTCTCCCCCGCGTCGCTCCGCTGTGGGGTGAAGTTGTTTCCTGCATGGCAAAGTCGCTGGGCAGCGGTTATTCTGTAAGGACGCGTTGATTACAACCGACTTGACTTCCCCCCAAATATCTCTCCGCTCCGCGAGAGAGATCGTCCCGCCGTTCGGGAAGTCGTTTTCTACCATGCCTTTCCTAAAGGAAAATAATGACTTTGCAATCTCTCGGGCGGACCGCTCTCGGAGCACTCCTCTGCATCTCCCTGAACGTGCCACTCGTCGCCCAAGACACTCCCGCCGAAACTCCCACTGCAGAAACTCCAGCCGCAGAAACTCCAGCCGCTGAACAAGCCAAGCCAGCCAACCCGGCCAGCTATCTGATCGGTTTGACGATTGGCGAGCAGATGAAAAACCAAGGCCTGACCGCCACCGATATCGATGTCGCTTCGCTGGCGATGGCGATCGCCGACGAACTGGCTGGCAAGTCTCCCCGACTCAACCAAGAAGAATTGCAAGCGGCCAGCAAGGCGCTGCAAACCATGATGCAGACCCGCATGCAGGCTAAAATGGAAGCCGACCAAAGGCAAATGCAAGCTGCCGGGGCTGCGAATAAAGAAAAAGCTGATATGTTCCTTAAGCAAAATGCCGCGAAAGAGGGCGTCAAACAGCTTGCCGCAGGCCTCCAGTACAAAGTCGAAAGAGCCGGCACCGGCGCTTCGCCAACCCCGCAAGACACCGTCCGAGTCCACTACACGGGTAAGCTAATCAGCGGCGAAGTCTTCGACAGCTCGGTCGGTGGCGAACCGGCTGAATTCCCCGTTGGCAACCTGATCCCCGCTTGGCAAACCGCTCTGCCGAAAATGAAAGTCGGCGCCAAATGGACCCTCTACGCGGCTCCCGAAATGGCTTACGGCTTGCGCGGTAGCCCTCCAAAAATCGGTCCTAACGAGTTGCTGATTTTTGAAATGGAATTGCTGGATATCGTCAAGTAATACGGCTTCGGCCAAGCGAGCCCAGCGGCGGTGCACCCGCTCGCTGGGCTTTTTTCTGGCTGGGCTTTTTTCTCGCTCGGGCAATCACCCCCGTCCCTTTTCTTTGCTAACCCCACTTTCCACAGTCGATGCTGACAAACATGAAATCACACCTGCCTGCCAGCCTACTGGCGTTGAGTTGTGGATTGGCGCTCGGGATTTCGCTCCCGGCGGCCGAACCAGGTTCCCCCACGGTCAATTTGGCGAACCCGCCAGCATCGCTCGATGTTTCGCCGATGCCGATCAAGGTCGAGGTCGCCTATCCAAATCTAATGATCTCGCGGCCTGTGGTGATCACCGGCACCGGTGACGGCTCGGGACGCCTATTCGTCGCTTCGCAAACGGGTGAAATTTACTTCATCGAAGAGCAAGACAGCGAGGTTGAAGAAGCGAAATTGTTTTTGAATCTTCGTAAATCGGTTGCTTACAAAGACCGCGAAAACGAAGAGGGTTTGTTGGGCTTGGCTTTCCATCCCAAGTTCAAGGAAACGGGCAAATTTTACGTTTATTACACCACCAGAGAACGCCCCCACGTGTCGGTGCTGGAAGAGTTCTCCGTGTCGGCCGATGACCCCGGCCAGGCCGATCCGAACAGCGGTCGCGAGCTGTTGCGGATTCAACAGCCGTTCTGGAATCACAACGGCGGCACCCTGGCTTTTGGTCCCGACGGTTATTTGTACGTGGGACTGGGCGATGGCGGCAAAGGGAATGATCCTTTGAATGCGGGCCAAGACCTCAGCAAACTGCTCGGTTCCATCTTGCGGATCGATGTCGATACGCAATCGGAATCAAAGCCCTACGGCATTCCGGCTGATAACCCGCACGTCGATCGCTCTGGCGCTTGGCCCGAAATCTACGCTTCGGGTCTGCGGAACGTGTGGCGGCTGAGTTTCGATCCCAAGACGGGCGACCTATGGGCGGCCGATGTCGGCCAAAATGATTGGGAAGAGATCAACATCGTAACCGCCGGCGGCAATTACGGCTGGAGCCTCCGCGAAGGAGCTAACAAGTTTACGCTCAACGGTAACGGCTCGGGGCCACGAGCCGATTTGATCGACCCCATCGCCGAATATCCTCACACCGACGATTGGGGCAAATCGATCACCGGCGGAGCCGTCTATCGCGGCTCGGAGACGCCCCTGCTCGATGGTTACTACCTCTATGGTGATTACGTCACCGGTCGTATCTGGGCGCTCAAGTACGACACCAAAACCAAGACCGTGACAGCTAACCGCCCCATCGCCTGGAGCCAACTGCCGGTCTTTACCTTCGGGCAAACCGACGGTGGCGAGGTGTTGATGAGCACCATGTCGGCGGGCGGTCGGATCTATAAGTT
>CAZHTX010000275.1:0-7889 GCA_964535475.1 uncultured Pirellulaceae bacterium | reverse complement strand
AAGAAGTTAATAAAAGCTGGTGCACAGAAAATCCTCGCGGTTTCGGTGAAACCTATTGGCAATCACCTTCCGCTGCGTCTCATTGCTCTGGCCGCTGGGTCTATTTCTGTGGGGCTGTACTAACAGCCGCCACGAGGTTTACCCGGTTTGCCAAATGCGTTGAGCGAGTGTTCTCGCCAACGCTCGGATCTGCGATCGCAATCGTCTATCCAGAGATAACTTGGCTGCGGTTGTCCGGGCAGATGTGACTGGAGTTGCCGGCGCAGGGCATGCGCGATGACAACGACAGTACCCATGGTCCGATTCGTAAACGAATTTGCGACCAAACGGGCTACAGCGGTAATCATCATTAAGTTACGCATGGCAACCTCCCCGGCGCCCAGTGACAGGCGCGGACAGAGCATCAAAGAAAAAAGAGAACGCGTGAACAATTCACACGCAAAAATTGGGCGGCCAGGCCGCTCGTGCTTTTCAGTGTAACCCTCCCTTAGCCCGGAGGCCAACAGAAAGTTATCTGAAGTGACTAACAACATGGTCGTCATTGCGACCCGTTGTGCTTTAGAGACGCGATGAAAACGAGTCGGTTCGCGCGCTTTTTATTTTTTTAAGTTTTTTGTCTGCGCTCGGACAGCCACTGAGCCACGACCACGAAAGCGGGCACAAACAGCAGCGAGAAAATAGTTGCCGCGATCATCCCGCCGACGACCGCATTGCCCACCGCTTGGCGGCTGGCCGCACCCGCCCCGGAGGCTATCAAAAGAGGCAGAAAGCCCAAAATCGATGAACAAGCGGTCATCAAAATCGCGCGGAAGCGTAAAGTCGCCGCAGTCAACGCGGCTTCCTTGCGGGGCAATCCCTTGGCGCGGCTCTCATTGGCGAACTCCACGATCAAAATCGCGTTTTTACTCGCCAATGCCACCAACAACACAACTCCGATCTGCGTGTACACGTTGTTCTCACTGCCCCGCATGACGAGCGCCAACACGACGCCCAGCGCGGCCAGGGGGACCACGGCAATCACCGCCGCGGGACTGGTCCAACTCTCGTACTGGGCCGCCAGCACCAGGAACACGGCCACTACGGAGAGCAGCAAGACCAGCGTCTGGCCACCACTGGATTGCTTTTCCTGAAACGACATGCCAGTCCACTCGTAGCCAAACCCAGCTGGCAACCGAGACTCGGCTAACTGCTCCATTAAATCTAACGCTTGTCCAGAACTAACCCCTTCCGCCGCACTGCCGTTGACCGCCGCGCTGGAGTAGAGCGAAGTTCTGCGGACCACGGCGGGACCAAAATCATCTTCCACTCGCAGCAGCGATCCCAGCGGCACCATCTCGCCAGCTTGGTTGCGAACATCGAGCTTGGCGATCGCCGCCGAGGTGGCTCGAAAAGAACTCTCCGCCTGCACCCGAACCTGATAGGAACGGTTGTTATAAGTGAAATCATTCACGTAAGCCGAACCGAGCTGAGCTTGCAAAGTGCCGAAGATGCTAGACAGGGGCACACCGAGGGAGCGGGCTTTCTCGCGGTCAATGTCGACGAATAATTGCGGCGAGTTGGCGCGAAACGTACTGTTCAAACCTCGCAAACGGGTTTGGCTGTTTCCGGTGCTGACCAAGTCTTCGGCAACCGCTTGCAATTGCTGGTAACCGACTCCGGCGCGATCAAGCACCTCCATCTGAAAACCTCCCGAAACGCCCAAACCGTCAATCGGCGGCGGCGTAAAGGCAAACACGACCGCGCCCCGCAACTCCTGGAAACGAGCTCGCAGTTTGGCCTGAATGGCTGCGAGACTCTTCTCATCCCCTTTGCGATCCTCCCAAGGCTCCAAAACCAATACGGAGAAACCTAAATTCGAACCGGCATAACCACCCAGCAAGGAATAACCAGCCACAGTGACCGTATCGACCACGCCGGGAATATCGGCCGTGATCTCATCGAGTTGGCGGAGCACTTCTTGGGTTCGCTGCTGCGACGCCGAATCGGGCAATTGAACGTTGACAAACAGATAGCCTTGATCCTCGTCGGGAACAAAACCTGTTGGCAAGGAACTGAACGAAAAACCGGTGACGAAGACTAAGCCAAGGTAGACAATCATCACCAGACCGAGCAATTTCAGGCTGCGTGCCACAAGCTGTCCGTAAACCGCCGTCAGCTTATCAAAGGCGGCGTTAAACCAGCGAAAGCCAACAAAGCGAGTCTCACGTGGTGCCCGCAGCACCAACCCGCAGAGCGCCGGGCTGAGGGTCAGCGCGTTGATCGTGCTGATCACCACGGCGGCTGAAATCGTAATCGCAAATTGGCGAAACAATTCACCGGTGATGCCTCCCATAAACGCGCTCGGTACAAACACGGCCAACAGCACCAAAGTGGTCGCCAATACCGGCCCGACGATTTCTTCCATGGCTTTGATCGCCGCGTCCTTGGGGGTCATGCCGTCGGCCAAGTGGCGCGAAGTGTTTTCCACCACCACAATCGCATCATCGACCACAATTCCGATCGCCAACACGACCCCAAACAGCGTCAGCATATTGATCGAGTAACCGATTCCCTGCAGCACCGCAAAGGTTCCGATCAACGATACGGGAATGGCGACAACGGGAATGATGGTGGCTCGCCAATCTTGCAAAAACAGGTAGATCACCAACACCACCAGCACAATCGCCGTGATCAAGGTGACATACACCTCCTTCATCGAGGCGGTCACGAACAACGTGGTGTCAAACGGTACCTGATAGGAGAGTCCAGCGGGCCAATTGCGATCGGCGGACAATTGCTGCAACTTTTCACGAATCATCGTGGCCGTGTTGAGCGCGTTAGCGCCTGGCAATTGATAGATCGCCAAGGTGGCGGCGGGCTGGCGATTGAAACGCGAATCGAGACTGTACGAAACACCGCCCAGCTCCACGCGGGCCACATCTTTTAATCGCAAGATTCGCCCCGCGTCACCACTGCGAATAATAATGTCTTCAAATTCCTCCACGTCGGTCAAACGCCCACGGGCCGCCACGGTGAACTGGAAAGCGGTGCCGGGAGGAGCCGGCGCGGCGCCAATCTGCCCCGCCGCCACTTGTACGTTCTGTTCGGCTACCGCGGCGATCACATCTTCACTGGTTAAACCCCGCTGCTTGAGCTTGCTGGGGTCCAACCAGATTCGCATGCTGTAATCGCCAGCACCGAAAACTTGCACATCCCCAACCCCATCAATCCGACTCAACTCGTCCTTAACACTGAGCGAATAATTACTAAGAAACAAGGGATCGTAGTTGTTATCATCCGCCGTCAACGTGATGAACTGCAGCATCTGCGTGGAGCGTTTTTTCGTCGTCACCCCCTGGGCACGCACCTCGCTCGGCAATTTAACTTCGGCCGCCGCCACCCGGTTCTGGACCAGCACCGAGGCGATATCCAAATCGGTGCCGACTTCGAAAGTCACCGTCAGCGTGTAGGTACCATCGCTACCGCTGGTCGAAGCCATGTAGAGCATGCCCTCAACACCATTGACCTGCTGTTCGATCGGCACCGCGACGGTGGCCGCGATCGTTTCGGCATCCGCCCCCGGATAGATCGCCTGCACGCTGATCGTCGGCGGCGCAATCGGCGGGAACTTGGCGATCGGTAGGGCAAAGAAAGAAACCACGCCGGCGATCATGATGATGATCGAAATCACCATCGCAAAAATGGGCCGGTTGATAAAGAATCGTGACATCTGCGGGTGCTTTTAGTTGGCCGATAGAATTTCGGGGACGTTCTTCAGCGGTTGGCGCTCCGCCTCAACCGGCAATCCCGGACGGGCTCTCTGCAAACCTTCAATGATGACCTGCGACTGCTCGGTCAGACCCGTCTGGATCACCGCCCAGCCATCAACTCGCCTGCCGATGGTAACGAGGGTCCGTTCCACGTTGCCTTGTTCATTGACCGTCAGCACAAAGGTGCCCAACTGATCGCGGCTGATCGCCAACTCAGGCAGTAGCCAAGCTTCGCCATTCTCTTGCTGAGGCCGAGTCACGCGGACCTTCATGAACAAACCGGGCAGCAATTCGCCGGTTGGATTCTGGAAAGCAGCCCGCAACCCTAGCGTCCCGGTGGCAACGTCAACACCCGCTTGATCGATGTAGTCAATTTGCCCTTGAAAAGTAAAATCCTCGTCGACTTCGCGTTTAGCGGTGACCTCGAATTCCGCCCACTCCTCACGAGACAACTTAGCCGACTGGTTGCTGGCAACGCGATCTTGAGCAAAGTCGAGCAACTTGCGATCGCTAACGCTAAAGTTGATGAAAACTTGTGACTGGTCAATTACCGTTGCCAGAGGTGTTCCCTGCTCGACCAAATTTTGCTCCTTGACAGCCGTTTTCGTCACGTACCCGTCAATTGGCGCGGTGACGGTCGTGTAGGCAACATCGAGTTTCGCTCGGTCCAGCTCGGCTTCCGCTCCTTGCAATAACGCCTTCGCAGCCGCCACGCTGGCCGTCGCCGAACTGACCGCTGCGGCGGCCGATTCCTGAGCGGCAACGGCTGCTTGCAACGCTTGCTCAGAACCGGCTTTTTGATCGTACAACTTCTGCTGACGGTCCAGTTCGCTGGTGGTTTTCTTGAGCGTCGCCTGCGCGTCACTGACGCCTGCTTCCGCCGTGGCGATCGCCGCTTCGGCCTGCGCGACCGCCGCCGTGGCTAATTTTTCGGTGGCGGCATACAGGTCATCTTCGATGCGATACAACACATCACCCGCTTTCACCTCCTGGCCAGGCTGGAAACTCACCTCTTCAATAAAACCGGCAACCCGAGCACGCACCTCAACCACCGCGTTGGCTTCGATGATGCCATTTTCTTCAAGAAAATCAGCCGGAGCCCCCAGGACAGGTGTGGCAATCGTGACTTTCGGCGGCGGCGGCTCGACATACTCATTCGATTCGGCCGCACAACCAAATAACGGCAGCATCAGCATAAGCAGCTGAGCAATTCGCAGACTAGATATACACATCCCTAAAACCATGCGAGGTGAGCCGTAGCCCGGATGAACGAACAGCCCAAATGAAGAACAGAGCGGAGGGCTGTCAGAGAATAGCCAACCAGCGATCCGTGTCCAGACACCACCACCCGACAGAGGTGTGCAGCCATGGCGATGCCTATTTTGCCATTACTCGGCGAAATGCTGCCTTTAATTTGTATCGCAAAGATACTTTGGTTGTAATAGAAAGTGACTTCGGTCCTGATGTTGAAATTTTTTTCGCGCAGGCAATGTTGTCGTCAATAATTTCAAATTCTGAATACTCAGGATGCTGCATCACTAATAATTCGAAGACTGATTTCACTTGGGGGTCTGATAATTCCTGCTCGCTCAAATTATCGAAAACATAACCTTTGCTGAACGTTTTACCAGTCTTCCTCTCATGATCGCGATATGTCCAAGCGTAGTCATCAAAAGCGATAAATCCCCCATCTTTCAGCAATTTATTGACCAGGAAGAAAGCGCAGCCATCATTCGTCCAATCTTTTGGACCATCGATAAAGCACAGGTCATACGCCGGGCTGCAAATCCCCTCCGCGCTCTGAGCTTCGATCATTTGCTTGAGATACCAGGTGTACGAGCTATCCATGCGGTGCGTGCGAATGATCTCAGTGAATCCAAGGCGAGCACTGACCTCTTCAATCGTGGGGTCCTTGAGGCCAGGCTTTAAATCCACGGCATCGATCACACAATTGCCTATTTCTTGGGCGGCAGCCGCCAAGTAACAGGTACTAACCCCGTGAGCAAAACCAAGTTCAAGAATTCGCTTCGGCTGCTTTTCCAAAACCCAGTCGTAAAAAATCCGCCCTTTCGCGGGTGACGTGTATGGTATCCCCTGCAGCGCTTTCGCCGCTTCGTTAAATTGCATTTCCAGCCTGATGGTAAGTCGACCAAGGACGAGTGGAGGCGGTTGCCTTTTGTAAAAAAAGGTAACCGCCATGAAGCTTTCCACGATCTGACCTCGGCGAAGCCGATTGCCCAGCACTCGCGACCACAGTGGAGACCCGGCAACTTCTACGTAGCGGAAGTTCGGGCTCGCGAGCGACGCCTCCAGCGGCAGGCACCGGTCACGGTGGCGACAGCAAGAAACGCTAGCGACGAGGGTTCTGGCACTGCAGAGAGCAAGCGACGGTTTGCACTCCAGCCGATAACGTCATTCGTACCCGTAATATAAACAGCCAACCGATCGTTGTCTCCGAAAAATTCGTCGGCAATCATATTACCTTTAGAGGGGGGTAGGCCATCAAATGTCCCCACAAAGCTAAACGGATCACGGACTTCGAGCTCCACTCCCAAATCGTCCAGCCTGACGCCGTAGTTCACGACCGTATAGCGAACATTTGCAAAACTGAGGCTCGACGGGTCTCCTGATGGGAAACCGGGATCGGTGTCATCCTGCTCTACCCCGGTCAACAGCATGGTCATCGGATCAAAATCAGGTCCGCCCCTGGTCAGCGTGAAATTTCCGCCCGCAACGTGGCGAACAAAACTGACCGTGCGAGCCCCCTGACGAACCTCCGATTACCCCGTAACGACTACCGACCGATGATTTTGTAGACGCGGCCGGTTTCACCTGCGGGACCTCGTTGATCACTGGCCAGCACGTACAACTCCCCCTCAGCATCTTCACCAAAGCCGAGAACGTACTGGTCATGCTCGATGGCGACCGCCAGCGGCCAAAGCTGGCCACGCCCGGCGGAATTAGCTGAGGAGCTCTGGCTGGGAGAGTTAGCGGCTAACTGCCGTGCAGCTGGCTGCGCCACCAACACGACGCCGGCCGCAGATCCGCTGTCACCAGTCCAATTGCCGAAGACGTACTGCCCCCGCAACTGGGGAATCGCCTCTCCGCGATAAACACGCCCACCAACCATGGCGGTCCCCAGCCCGGTTTCATGCCCGCCGGCATTTTTATGCTCAATCACAGGATCAATTAGCGCGGTTCCCAACACTCCGGTCCGCGGACCATCTTCAATCACTTGATACATGTCTCGCGGGGAAAAACCGTGAGTGCCCTCTTTCAGCCGCCAACCATAATTGCCCGCATGGCGAACCCGATTCACTTCTTCCCATAAATATTGTCCCACATCAGCCAAATAAAGGTCGCCTGTCGCACGATCAAAGCTCATTCCCCAGGGATTACGAATTCCCCACGCCCAAATCTCCCCGCGAGCCGATTCGCCAGCAAATTCAACCCCCTCGGGCAACTCCACTTCCACCAAAGGATTGTCAGCGGGAATTTTGTACGGCTGCTGGCTGACATCGATTCGCAATATGCTGCCCAACAACGTGGTTATGTCTTGTCCGTTGCCCAGCGGTGGATGTCCCTCACCCAGATCGCCCGCCGATCCGCCGTCGCCCAAACCGAGATACAGGTAACCAGCGGGACCAAAACAAATTCGGCCCCCGTTGTGGTTCATTTGCGGTTGGTCAATCGCCAGCAACACCCGCTCACTGCCGGCGTCGGCCCGCTTGGGGTCGGTAGAAACTTGAAACTCGGAAAGATGACTGGTGTGATTCCAACCCTCAGGCCCCTGTTCACGCAACGGCGCGCTGTAATAAACAAAAAACCGACCGTTCTGTTGATATTGCGGATGGAAAGCCATGCCCAACAAGCCACGCTCGTCATAAGACTCATTCAATTCCACCATCCGCTGACTGATATCAAGAAACGGTTCTGGCAGTCGCTGACCGTCCTGCTGAAGAATCCAAATCTGGCCGACTTGATCGAGCACGAAGCGACGGTCCTCGTTCGGCGACGTGACTAACAGATGGGGGGCAGTGAAGCCAGCGGCAACCGGTTCTAACTTCAGCCCGGTGTATGGCTGCTGAGCAACCACGCCGGTTGTGCTAAGAACACCAGTCAAGAAGAGCAATAACAACC
>CAZHTX010000274.1:0-7908 GCA_964535475.1 uncultured Pirellulaceae bacterium | reverse complement strand
GGCGACACCACATAGGCGGGATAGAATGTTCAGAATTAACCGCTCGGCCGTTAAAATTTGCCGCGCTGGCCCCCGCAGCACCCCCAAGGAGCGTCCCGCTTCGAACCCTTGACCGTCATGCAGCTCGCTGCGAAATTCCAGGTTGTATCCGAGCGCTTCGATCATCCAAGGAACCGTCACCAAACCGGCGGCGGTGCCAGCTTGGCGGGCCGTTACCAGGCATTCGCCGCTCGCCGCGGGAGGGACCGTCGCCAAAGTGGTGACATCCCCCAATTCGCGCAAATCTTCGTCGCTGCCCAAGGCGATCAAGCGTTTCAAGTCATTTTCTAGCAAACCGTCGGCGAGGACTGGATTGAAGTCTCGATTCATGGATTCTAGCGTCATGGTGGCAAGCGGACGCGGACAGGAAGGCTGCTCCCAACCCGGGGGGCAGACTAAGGAAGCTGGGTCGCTTGCATCAGAATAGCATAATCGCGATCATCAGGGCATCTGGATGCTGGCCGGAAAAGAGCTGGCCGGAAACGAGCTGGCCGGAACGATCGCGCCGAAGCGAAAGGAAAAGCGTTCGATGGATGCCCACAAGAATGCCGAGAACCGCACCGGCAGGCCGCCACCGCTGCGTTGGCTCGCTCGTCAGTGGGCGATCGCCGCGGCATCCTGCTCGTTGGTCTGCCTGGCCGTTTATCATGACGGCGACCGGCGGGAAAGGGCGACTGGCAGGAAAGCATTCGCGGCGGAAATAACCAAGCAAGAGCTGACTGCCACTACCGACACGATTCGCTTGGCGGTCGATCTGAATCGAGCGACCGCTTTAGAATTATGTTTGCTTCCCGGCATTGGTCCCGGTTTATCAGCACGGATTCTGACTTACCGCGACGCCAACGGACCATTTCAAAACCTCGAGCAACTCGACCAGGTTGACGGTATCGGGCCGCGGCGGCTGGCCCAACTGCGACCTTATGTGCTCGAATTTAACGCTTCGTATTAATTTCGCCAAACAACAAATTGACATAACGCCCAATGCCTGCAACCACCACGATGCCCGCCGGGTTTGAGCTCCATTCCCCGTTCCCGCCCGCCGGTGATCAACCGGAAGCGATTTCGTCGCTAGCCCGCGGATTCCAAACTGGCAAAGCGGCTCAAGTGCTGTTGGGGGCAACCGGGACGGGCAAAACATTCACAATGGCGAATGTAATCTCACAGGTCCAACGTCCCACGCTGGTGTTGAGCCATAACAAGACGTTGGCCGCGCAGCTCTATTCAGAGTTCAAAGAGTTTTTTCCTAAAAACGCGGTTCACTATTTTGTGAGCTACTACGACTACTATCAGCCGGAAGCCTACATTCCGCAGCGCGATGTCTATATTGAAAAAGATGCGTCGATCAACGAAGAAATCGATCGGCTGCGGTTGGCTACGACCAGTTCCTTGGTCAGCCGTCGCGATGTGGTGATCGTGGCCAGCGTCAGCAGCATCTACGGTTTGGGGTCTCCGGAGGATTATCGCCAGTTGGTCGTCGGTCTGCGAAAAGGTGAGACGACGCGACGCGATCACTTTTTGCTCAAATTGGTCGATATCCAGTACGAGCGGAATGATGTTTCCTTCGAACGCAGCAAATTCCGCGTGCGGGGCGATTGCATCGAACTGTGGCCAGCCTACGAAGAGTTCGCTTATCGGATTGAGATGTGGGGTGATGAGGTCGAGCAGATTTCAGCAATCAAGCCACTGACCGGTGAAGTCATCGAGACGCTCGACGAGGTTTATATCTATCCGGCCAAACACTTTGTGATGCCGGAAGATCGGATTCAAAACGCCATTCGCACGATCAGGGACGAGTTGACTGAGCAGCTGGAAAAATTCAGGGGCGAAGGCAAACTGCTCGAAGCCCAGCGTTTAGAAGCGCGGACAAATTACGATTTGGAAATGTTGCAAGAGGTTGGACATTGTCCGGGCATTGAGAACTACAGCCGTCCCCTGTCGGGCAAGCAACCGGGCGCCACACCTGACACGCTGTACGACTATTTTCCCAAAGACTTTATTACCTTTGTGGACGAGTCGCATGTCACGGTTCCCCAAGTGCGAGCCATGTACGCCGGGGACCGCAGCCGGAAAATGACGCTGGTCAACCATGGCTTTCGTTTGCCCAGCGCGCTGGATAACCGCCCCCTGCAGTTTGAGGAATGGGAGGCACGCACGCGGCAAATTGTTTTTGTTTCAGCAACGCCGTCAAAGTACGAATTGGAGCGGACCGAGGGGGAGGTGGTCGAGCAGATTATTCGGCCCACCGGACTGCTCGATCCCGTGATCTCAGTCGAGCCCGCGCGGGGCCAAGTGAATCACTTGTTGGCGGAGATTCGCAATCGCACCGAACGCAACGAACGCGTGCTCGTGACCACCCTGACCAAACGCTTGGCCGAGGACTTGACGAGTTTCTTGCAAGATAAAAATGTCCGCTGTAGGTGGTTGCATAGTGAGCTGAATGCGTTCGAACGCGTGGAGCTGTTGCAAGATTTGCGGGAGGGGGCTTTCGATGCCTTGATCGGCGTGAACTTGCTGCGAGAAGGTCTGGATTTGCCCGAAGTCTCACTGGTCGCCATTCTGGATGCTGATAAAGAGGGGTTCCTCCGCAGCGAGACGAGTTTGATTCAGACAATCGGACGAGCCGCCCGTAACGTCCGCGCCCACGTGATCCTCTACGCCGATCGCATTACCGATTCGATGCGGGCGGCGATCGATGAGACGGAGCGACGTCGGAAAGTCCAGCAAGAATACAATGAGGAACATAACATCACGCCGCAGACGATTGTCAAAACAATTCGTGCGGGCATCGGCCAGGATGCAGCCAAGCACCGAAAGCAAGAAGCGGCAGCGCGTGATGAAGACAACGCCGTGGTGACGCTCGAATATATCGAACAGCTGGAACGCGAAATGTTGGCCGCCGCGGAGGAACTGGAGTTCGAACGGGCGGGCAAGCTGCGAGATCGCATCGTGAGGATGCGTGGCTCGATCGGACGCCCGCTGGCCGAGGTCCAACGCGAATCGGACAACGATGCCACAGTAGGTAAGCGGGGCCGCGGTCGTAAGCAGGCGGGAGGAAAGAAAGCGACCGGTGGGCGAGCTAAAGTGCCACGCCCCAAGCGACCATGAGTCCCCGCCAGCAAGTCTGGCAGGGAATCAGGGTCAAATATAAAGCATCAGTCATATCTGTCAGGACTGATTTTTTACCGATCACTCGGTGGTGTTGTCGCCAGCTGGTGTTTCCACAGCGGTGTCCACGGGAGCGTCAGCTTCTTCAGCTGGTGGGCAGCCAAGGGTGCAGCAGCAAAGCAGGGCAGCAGCAATGGTCGTCAAAATTCCAGAAATCTTCATAAGTTCCAAAACTCCAAGGGTAACGAATGCGGTTTTGCCGTGAGTTCACGGACTCGCGGCATTCTAGCAGATCATAGAGCGATGTGAACTCGAGCCAAAGGGGGGCCCATCGCTATTGTCAATTCTTTACAACACCTACAGGTGATCTGTTTGGTGGCTTGGGAACAAGCGGAGTAACCACACCCGAAATTCGAACATCCCCGTCGGGAAGCTGGAATCGCTGAAATCTTGGCATTCTGGGCGACGAAAAGCAGCTATGCACCGGGGGCCCGACACGATGTGCCCACCGACTCGACAGCTTTTTTCAAGGGCAATGATCATGCGGATCGGAAGAACATTTTTAGTTGCTTTAACGCTGACCGCCACGCTCGCCGTGACTGCCGTTCAAGCAGATGATGACCGCGAGGAGCGGATGCGGCTCGAAGGCGGCCCCTCCGAGTCGATCGGGCGAACCACGCCAACTGCGGATGAAATCCGCCAAGCCCGCGCCATTGAGCGCGCACGGCAGCGAACCGCTCGCTTGGAAGCACACGCCTGGGCCGGACGCGATCCCGCTCGCCCGAACGTGGCGGCGAATCCGTACACTCAGCTGAGATATCGCGTCTATACCCCAAACTATTGGATTTGGCCCGCCTGGGCATTCGCACCCATGCGTTAGGGTAACCGCGGCAGTTTTGGAAAAAAAGAAGTTTTCCCTCCAGTTCCATGCTCCTGACGGCCGAACTCACTAACGGGGGTGGAGAGAGTGCGCGCAGAACGTTGACAAATTCGGCAACGCCGCAATGATCTGCAAGTTATCGAGCCGTGACATTTTTGTTCGACGCCCCAGCATCGTGAATAACGGCTGGAGGCTCGAAATGCCGCCCAGGCCAGTTGGGGCGAGACTTTTTAGAGTTGTCTGGTTCCTGCTGCTCATTGTAAGCGGAATGGTCTCACAGGGCTGTTCCCTGGTCCCCGACGCTCGGCCCCGGGCCCGCTTCCACAATCCCCTGCCGCAACTGCATCGCGTGGCAATTCTGCCATTTTTCAACCAAAGCGATGAACCGACGCTCAACCAGATTGACGTTGCGGAAGCTTATTACGCGGAATTGCAAGCGATTCCGGGCTTCGAGGTTGTTCCCATTGGGGTTACCGTCGGGATGGTGGAAGATTACGCCTTCGGCATGAATCTGGTCGACCCCCGCGGCCAAATTGCGTGGGGCCGGATTAATTTTCAAGAGCTGGCGGCGGCGATGGGGGTGGATGCCCTGGTTGTCGGCAGCGTTACCGATTACGACCCTTATTACCCCCCGCGGTTGGCAATGACGACCCGCTGGTACGCGGCAAATCCAGCCTTCCACCCCGTGCCCGCCGGTTACGGGCTGCCCTGGGGTACTAAGGCAGAAAAGAAAATTCCCCGCCGCATTCAGTTGGAAACGGAGTTGGCCGTGGCCCGTGCCCAGTTGGCCACCCAGACACCTTCGCTCTCTGCCCCAGACGCCCTGAATGCTCCAGATGCTCAAGGTCAACCCTCGCAACCGCCGAAAGCGGCTCCCAGGCGTGAGGTTGGCCCTCCAAACGATGCGCGCGACGGTTCACGCGAGGAAATGACGGAGGCTGAAATGATCGATGCCTTTGCGGTTTCTCAAGCCAGCGGTGAAGTTACGACAGGTGAAGTTGCGACAGATGACATGTTCGAAACCCAGATCGAGCTGGAGGCGATTGAGTTCCCCGTGATGGAGATACCGGCTGAGGAATGTGACCCCAGCGGCGGGATCTCCAGCGGCGGGGAAATGATCGTCGAAGCGGAGCCACCGACGGCCCCGTTGCCTGTCGATTGGCCCGACCCTTCAAGACTCATTCCCGACGCTCCCAATCCGCTTGGTGCCCCCCCTGCTCTACCTCAGTCCGCACCGGTGATGAGCCACACGCGAATCTATCGCGGCGATGATCCCGATTTTACTGAAAAACTAGCTGATCACGTTTACGCAATGGATGAGGCGCGGCTGGGAGGCTGGCAAGGTTACCTAAACCGCAGCGATGACTTCATCCGTTTTTGCTGCTACTTACATATTACCGAAATGCTGGAAATGCGTGGCGGTCGCGACCAAAGCGACCTCATTATTAGATGGCCAATTAGCCGATATACCAGGTAGTTGGTTGAACATGGCCGTTCGACTCACAGCAACGGTGACAGGCGACGACACCCACAGTAAGAGGTCAAAATGGACAAGGAAGTCAATGTGTTGGCGCTGGTCAAAGGCGAGCAGCGATACTTGTTTTTGTTTGACGACGAAAACCGCACCGAGACGCTGCGCACGCTGGGGCGATTTGCGGCCGACTCGGACCTCGACTTTACTTGGTACGATGCAGCCGTGCTGAGCCGTAAGATCCGCGAAGCTGTCGCTCAACCCAGCGAAGAAGGCGGCGACGAACGACTAACCGCGACCCTGAAAGCACGCGGTTAACCGCTTTGGCTAGCTGAAAAGCTGCGGAGATTCCCAGACGTGACTTGAAACTCTTTTTGGGAGAGTGGATTGCGGCGAGAAATTAGTCAATTTTTGCGTTTCCTGGCGACCGAGCGGAATGCCTCCGCTTTGACGGTCAAGGCTTATCGTGAAGATCTGCTGGGGCTGGTTGACTACCTCGAGGAAGACAGTGGCAAGGCGGCCGATGCGGCCAGCTTAACGCCCCAGGACTTGCGGCAATTCCAAGCCGCTCTGCAGCAAGCCGGCTACGCGCGGGCCACGATTGCCAGGAAACTGGCGTCGCTGCGAAGTTTCTACCGGTTTGCTCAACGCCAGGGAATCGCTTCGAGTAACCCCGCCAAGCCGCTGCGGAATCCACGACAAGCGCGTAAGTTGCCCCACGTCTTGACCAGCGAGGAAGTGAACCGTTTGCTCCGCGCTCCCAGCGGGACGTCGATTCAAGGACTCCGCGACCGTGCGATTCTCGAGACGATGTATTCTGCCGGCCTGCGAGTCAGCGAACTGGTCGGCATGAACGATGATGATCTGGATTTTGACCAACAGATCATCCGCGTGCGAGGCAAGGGGCGCAAAGAACGAATTAGCCCGCTGGGATCATTCGCCGCCCGCGCGATCCGCCGTTACGCCGCGGTGCGGGTGCGACACGCCCAGTGGCAAGATCGTCGTGAGGCGCCCGTGTTCGTCAATCGTTTCGGGAATGGTTTAACCACCCGCAGCATCGGCCGCATGTTGGAAAAGCATCTAGCCGCTGCCGAACTCGACGCACGCACCAGCCCGCACACGTTGCGGCATAGCTTTGCCACCCACCTGCTCGATCGCGGCGCCGATATCCGCAGCGTGCAGGAATTGCTGGGGCACCGTAATTTGGCGACGACCCAAATCTACACCCACGTGAGTGCGGCCAATTTGCGGGCCATCTACGAACAGGCTCACCCGCGGGCGAATTAGTTTCCGCAGGCTGCGGTACCAAGATTTTTGCTTGTCAGGCGAATATCTCTGGTCTGACAATCATGCGCGGGCCATTCGTGGCGGCTAAATTTCCAGCGGCTATCATGCTGGTAGCTGCTACGCTGGCGGCGGTTATGCCCGCGGTTGGCGTTGTTGCCCGGGTGCCCCGATCTGAACTCTTGGAATTTATCATGCAACGTTGCTTTTCTTCTGCGCTGGTCTGTTCGCTTTTGCTGCTGTCGGTTGGCTGTGGAACGATCAGCTTTGGACCACAGTTTTCCGCCCAGCAAACCGAGCAATTTGTGGCTCCCGTGCCGGCGGGTCAGTTGATTGTAGAAGGTCGTAACGGCAGCATTAAGCTCCGCAGCGGAGCGGTCGAAGAACTCCAATTTGAAGCTGTGATTCAAGCGAAAGGGAGTAGCCAGGAAGAGGCGGAGGCCAATTTAGAGTTGGTTTCAATCAAGCAACGAGAAGAGGATGGTAACCTTCTAGTCTCCGTTGAGGGATTAAGGCAAGTCTCCGGTAGCGTTTCGTTTGTGATCGTTGTTCCCAAATCGACGCCTGTGGAATTAAGGACCAGCAACGGTGGCATCGAGGTGACCGATTTACAAGCCAACATGCGGCTCAGATCGAGCAATGGGAAAATTGTCGTGCAACGTGCTGAGGGGGATGTCAATGTCGAGACATCCAACGGAGCAATCGATGTGGAATCGGTCGTGCCCATCACCGTCTGGGCATCGACCAGTAATGGATCGGTTACTTTCAAAGGCGGTCTGGTCGGCGATGACAATCGGCTAGAGTCCAGTAACGGAAGCTTAAAGCTCACGCTTTGGGGGCCACAGACGAAGCTCTCCGCCCAAACCAGCAACGGTCAAGTCACGATCAATGGGGAAAAGCAAAGCAAGTCGGTCACCACAACTGTCGGCCAGGGGGATTTGATGCCAGCCGCTATTAGTTTGAAAACGAGCAACGGCAAGATCACGGTAGATACAATCGAAGACCAAGCGGAAACCCGTTAGCCGCTATGGCGCTAGCCGCGGTTATCGTTTTGGATCGAACGCGAACGTGCAAGGAACGGTGGCTAGCGCCAAAACCGCTAACGGAACGGTGGCTAGCGCCAAAACCG
>CAZHTX010000273.1:0-7910 GCA_964535475.1 uncultured Pirellulaceae bacterium | reverse complement strand
TCGTGGCGAACCGTGCCGTCAATATCGTCCGCACCATAAGCCAGCGCAGTCTGTGCCGTCTCGATGCCTAACATGATCCAGTACGCTTTGATGTGTTGGACGTTGTCCAGCATCAGTCGGCTGATCGCCATCGTCCGCAGATCCATCAGCGCCGAGGGCTTTTTGAGATGGTCCAGCTTGGTGTTTTCCGGATGGAAAGCAAGTGGGATGAACACTTGGAACCCGCCTGTGCGATCTTGTAACTCTCGCAGACGCATCAAGTGATCGATGCGGTGATAGGCTTCTTCCAAGTGGCCGTAGAGCATCGTGCAGTTCGTGCGGAGGCCGATTTCATGAGCAGTCTGATGGATGTCGAGCCAGTTATGGGTATTGGCTTTGTGCTCACAAATTTGGTCACGCACCTCGGGGTGGAAAATCTCCGCCCCACCCCCCGGCATGCTCCCCAATCCGGCCGCTTTGAGATCCTCCAACACCCACCGAACGCTTTTCTTAGTCTGGAACTCAAACCAATTGATCTCTACCGCGGTCCAACCTTTTAAATGAATCTGCGGGTAGGTTTCGTGGAGCAGCGAGATAATGTGCCGGTACCATTCATAGGGTTGTTTATGATGCAACCCGCCGACGATGTGCATTTCCGTGCATCCCGCCTCGTGAGCCTCCTGACCGCGCGCCAAAATCGCCGAGTCGTCCATCAAGTAACCTTTCGGGTCACGGAGATCGGAGCGGAAGGCACAAAAGCGACAGCGATAGACGCACACGTTGGTGGGATTCAAGTGGGTGTTGATGTTGTAGAACCCAACGTTTCCATTCATCTGTTCGCGCATCCAGTTGGCCAATTGACCAACGTCCTGCAGGGGGACTTCGGGCTGATACAAGAAGATGCCATCGTCCATGGTCAGCCGCACTCGGGCTTCGACCTTGTCGCGAATTTCTCGAAAACGTGCTTTAGCTTCGGTGGCAATCATGAGGATTTTCCCATTCCTAAAGCCAGCAATCCAAGCCGGCGGCGATAAACATTACTAAACTAATGACGGCGTTAACGTTGAAAAAAGCGATCCCGACTTGCTCTAAATTGTCAGGGCTCACCAGGCGGTGCTCATACCACAACAAGCCGGCAATCCCGAGCACTGCCGTGTAGTACAACCATCCCAATGTTAACTCAGGTGCTAACGTCGGCAACGACGCTAACACTAACATTGTGCCGGCGTGTAAACCGGCAGCGACGCGGAGTGCGCCTCGAACTCCCAAGCGAGCGGGCACGCTGTGCAAGCCGTTCGCGCGATCGAATTGAGCATCCTGACAGGCGTAAATGATGTCGAAACCACAGACCCACAGGGCGACCGCCGTGCCGAGCACGATGGGAGCGATCAGGTCCCCTGGATTGGCCAACACGGTCTCGCCACGAATTGCAATCCAGGCCGAGACGGGTGCCAAACTCAGCGCCACGCCGAGCCACATGTGTACCGCTGAGGTAAACCGTTTCGCCAGGCTGTAACCTAACAAAAAACCGAGCACCGGTAACGACAAAAAAAGCGGCAATGGATTCGGCAAGAACAGCAATGTGGAAGCCAAGAATCCCAGCGATGTAGCGACCGTCAAACCAATCGCTTCGCTTCTCCGCAACAAGCCGGCTGGCAGGTGACGCCCCGCAGTGCGAGGATTCGCCGCGTCAAACCGCTCGTCGACTAATCGGTTGAACGCCATTGCTGCGGTACGTGCAAAAACCATGCACAGCAGCACACCCAATAAGTCTCGCAACCGCAACACCGGTGCCTCGCCGGTTATCAACGGGATGCGAAACGCCATCACGGTAGCCAGGGCAGCGAACGGCAACGCAAAAATCGTATGACTGAATCGTACGAGTTCCAGCAGCATGCGAAAACGGCCGGCAATCCTGTTGGTCAACGGGCCACGCGGCGCGGTCGATAGCTCGCTCATGTTTCCGCACCCCAGCGATCGATTAAACCTTCGCCCAAGCCGAACTGGTCTAAAATCCTGGCGACAACAAAATTTATCAAATCGTCGAGCCGTTGCACGCCGTGGTACCAGCCCGGCATCGCTGGCAGCACGACTGCACCCGCTTGGCTCAGCCGCTGCATATTCTCAAGCGCAATGGTGCTCAGTGGTGTCTCTCTCGGCACAACGACTAGCTTTCGCCGCTCTTTGAGGTGGACCTCGGCGGCCCGCTGGATCAAATTCGAACCTGCCGCCCGCGCGATCCCGCTGAGCGTGCTGCCGCTGCAAGGACAGATAATCATCCCGGCTGTCAAGAACGAGCCGCTGGCGATCGGCGTCATATAATCCTGATAATGATGGTATTTCCAACTCGCGGTCGCGCTCCGCCACTGGTTGACCAACTGCTGACCGACACCGGAGTCTCCCGTCGGCGCGGCAGGTTCCCAAGGAAAACGTGCCAAGAGTAGCGAATCCAAAGAGAGACTTTGCAAATCAAGCTGCAAGCCTAATTCCTGTTTAATGACGGCCGCCCCCGAAGGACTGATCGTGAGATGCACATGGCAATCAGACTGGGCTAAAGCCTGCAGCAGTCTGACGGCATAGGGAGCCCCACTCGCTCCGGTGATCGCAACGACTAAGGGGAGACTCATTTTTCCCCCAGGTAAAGCGTGGCAACTCCGAAAGTCATCGGCACCAGTCTGACGTTGCGGATTCCACGTGATTCCATCTTCGAGGCCAATGCTTGGCCGCAGGGAAATTCGGCTACCGATTGCGGTAAATAGTGATAAGCCGACTTGTCATTTTTGGCCATGCGTTGACCGACGCGGGGGAGCAGTACTTTGAAGTAAAACTCGTAGGCCTGTTTGAGCCCGATAGTGTTGGACCGCGAAAACTCCAGCACCGCGATTTGCCCCCCGGGGCGGCAAACTCGTCGCATTTCATCGAGTCCCTGGTCGGTATCGGCGATGTTTCTCAAACCGAAAGCGACGGTCACGCACTGAAACGTGTCGTCGGGAAAGGGGAGCGCCTGGGAGTCTGCTTCCAGGAATGTCACATCTCCCGCAGATGGCTCCGACGCTTTCACAGTTCGGTTCTTCTTCACCGCAACTTGCAGCATGGGGTGGCAGAAATCACTGCCAACGACAGCCACCGCCGGGCCAGCGGCGCGGGACAACTCGAAGGCCAAGTCTCCCGTACCCGTGCAGACGTCAAGAATCGGACCGTCTTGTTTCAGCTTCAACTGCTTGACCGTTTTGCGGCGCCAGCGTTTATCGATGTTGAGACTCAACACATGATTCATCAAGTCATATCGCGATGCGATCTGACCAAACATCTCGCGAACGCGATGGTTGCTTTTGTCCAGTGTTCGAGTGGGGTTCGGCGAACCTGCCAGACGGTCAGTAGCCGGATGGTCAGTAGCATCAGCCGAGGTGTTCATGGGGAAAGCAAGCATCTGGAGAAATGAAACAATATTCGGTTGTCATCTGCGAGCGACTTTCTATGGTTATCACCGCAGCGAGTCTGTTTTCACAACCCCCGATCGCCAACCTGCCGGCTCGATTTTCAGGCCCTGAAGCACATGTTCTTATTATTTGATATCGATGGCACCCTGATTGTATCCGACAACGCGGGTCGTCGAGCTTTGGAGTTGGCCCTGTGGGAAACTTTTCAGGTCCGCGAGGTTCCCGATGTGCCCTTTAGCGGACGGACGGACCAGTTCATTTTTCGTGAATTGTTGCGGGTCGCTGGATTGCCGTCGAGTGACGATCATTACGAGTTGCTGCGGGAGTCTTATTTGGGCCATCTGCCGACTGCTTTGCGGAGCGGAAACGGGCAAGTTTTACCGGGGGTGGTGTCGCTGTTGCAGGCGTTGAGCGAGGACCCAGCTTGCCATTTGGGATTGCTCACGGGGAATTTGCCCGAGTCGGCAAGGATGAAGCTGGGGCACTTTGAGCTGCTGCAATATTTTGACTTTGGCGTCTACGGTGACCATTCACACGATCGTTGTGACTTGGCCAGTGAGGCGGTGGCTATCTTGCGGGGCTTGCACGGCGAGCATCTGCCGGAGCAAGTGTGGATCATTGGCGATACCGATCTGGATGTCGCTTGCGGTAAACACATTCGAGCCCGCACGTTGGCGTGTTGCACGGGCACGCAATCGGCTGATGAACTGCAAGCCGCGGGGGCCGATTTTGTGCTCGCGTCCCTGCACGACACGCCGTTGGTCCTGGAGTTACTGCGCAGCGCCCCGGGGGGGCAAAGCTAAGCAGGTTCCGCGGAATTTTCGGGAACGATGAGCCACTTTGCTTACCGTGTTTCCGACCGCAGGCACCGCCAGCTCTGGTTGGATCACGATCAATTATTAAAGTCAGTGTTTTCCACGGGACTGGCACCCATCAGATTGATGATCAAGGGCAGCAATTGCTTCTTGCGACTGACAACTTGGTCGAGCTTGTAGAGGCGGTCTTCAAGCTGCGGGTAGTTGATTTCCTCCCAACCCTCAGGCTCGCTGCTCATCAGTAGCAGACTGCCGTTGCTGACAATATCGGTGATCAGCAAGGCGGAAAAGTCTAACCCCTGTTGCTGAGACAGATCATCGAGGGCGCTGGAAAGTTCATCTTTGCGTTGCCAAAAGAGATCGAACCCAATCTCTTCGATTTGCGAAATGGAGAACCTTTGGCCAGCTTCGGAAAATTCCTTACAGTCCTCACGTACAACTTCTTCCGGCGAGCAGGAGCGGAGGGCCGAGCCAACCTGAAAGAATTGATGCGCGAACTCACCCAGTTCTACGTCACAATACTTCTGCAGCCAATCGAGCATCTCGCGATCGATATCAGTCGTTGTGGGCGAACGCAGGTGCAGGGTGTCGCTGATCATGCCCGACGCCATGCAGAGCGCGATGCCGGCGGAGGGCTTAATTTGGGCGTCGTGAAACAGCCTGGCGACCAACGTGCAAGTGGAACCGACTGGCTCCATTGTCAAGCGAATGGGGTCGGTGGAACGCAACGAACCTCCCAACCGGTGATGGTCGAGGACTTCGAGAATATTCGACTCCTCGGCACCCTGCACGGCTTGCGATAGTTCGTTGTGGTCGACTAGCACAAGGTTTGGTTTGGGCGGGTTGAGCAGGTCGCTCTTGCTCAACACACCAATTAATTTCTTGCCATCGAGCACCGGATAAATGGCTTGCGGGGAACGGAGCACTTGTTGCAGCGCCGCGGCCACGGGCATTTTCGCCGGTAGCGAAACAAAGTCATTGCGGATGACTTCGTCGATCGCCCGCGCGGCCTTAATTCGCATCGTCGTGGTGGCGGTGTCAAAGGGGCTGTTAATCACCGTTACACCGCGGGCTTCGGCCAACTGCAGCAGACCTTCGGAGAGACGATAGCCCCCGGTGATCACGATGGCTCGCACGCCCATTTCCAAAGCCGGAACTTGAATCGTGGGGCGATCACCGCAAACGACGAGTAAATTTTCAGCGGGAAATTTCTCCAGCCGCTCACAAAAACCACCCGCGCTCATCGCACCCACGGTGACGATTAATTCGTCAATGCGATCGGGGTCGACTGCGTGCTGAAATGTGCCATTAAGGACAGACAGGATCTTTGACAGACGGCTGCGGACTTGCCGCGACTCAATCGGATCAACGCCACCTTGAAAAACCAGCTCCAGCAGGTCGAGCAGATTGACCAGGCCGACAAGTTCGTCGTTGTCGTCCAGCACCGGGACGGCTCGCATTTCGACTTTGTGTAACGCTTGGTAAACGTCGTAAAAGACGTCGGTCTCACGCACCTTGATGGTCAAACGCCGACACACATCCTCCACCTCCGGACGGACATCCATGATGATTCGAGGTGCCGACAAACCGGCTTTGCGGAGTGCAAACTCAGTGCGTTGATTGGGGGCTCCGCAAGATGCCGCCACGGCATCCGGATAGCGTGAGCGGCGGAGGAAATCAGCGTAGGCTATTGCCGCGCAAATCGCGTCGGTGTCAGGATTGCGATGACCAAAAACATAAACGGGCATAGGTTACCAATTGAAACGTTGTCGAGCCGACCACCGATGTCCCCACTGACAACCGGTATCCAGAGCATATCAAATAACCACATTTTTCGCAGCGGGGATCTCCTTTTCCAAAAGCGAGCCGACCGCCTCGTCAGTGACACCCAGACTCAGCGACATCCCGGCACCGCCAAAACCATTGATGATCGTGACGTTTCCCCGCTCGGCAGGCTGGAAGACCGCGTAGGGACGATCCGGTAGTTTGGCGTAAATGCCGCTCCAACGTTGCTGGATCTCCCAAGTTGGTAACGAAAAGACCTTGGCCAATTCACGCAGCATCAGTTGGTCGATGAGCGCTTTATCAAAAGGCTCAATCTCGCCGCCGTACTCATGCGAGTCGCCCAGCACGAGTTCTCCGTCGAGCGATTGCGAGACCATCACGTGAATGCCAAACCGGTCCAGCTCGGGAGCTTGCTCGGCAATTCGCTGGCGAACCCGCTGTTGGCTCGGACAAGCAGCAAAGGCTTCGTAATGTCGCAGCGTCAAGCCGCTGGCCAAGTGGGGGCCTAATCGCCAAAAACCCTGGTTGTCGGCCGACCGGATTGGCACTGTCCGCATCATCTGCAATTTGCAAGGGAACAAGCCGCTGGCCGCGTGATCGCGAGGAAATAAACGGGCAGAATCGGCTCCGCTGCAGATCACGATCTGGTCGGCGGCAAATCGCGAGCCGTCGCTGCTGATCAACCCACCCGCTTCGACCGCCGTGATGGTCGTGCCGAAACGACATTCCACCCCAAGCTCGGTTTCCAAGTAGGTGGGGATCGTTCCGCTCGCTTGGCGAGGCTCCACGCGGCACTCATCGTCACTCCGCAGGCTTCCCAGCAGGCCGTTCGGATTGGCGGCTGCGGTCGCTGCCAAGGTTTCCTTGGGGCCGAGTAACCGCAGCGGCTGGCGCGGGTCGCAGTGCGCACTGGCAAACTCCTGCAAGGTGGCCCATTCATCCTCGTGATGGGCCAGGTGCAGCGAGCCGCAGCGATCGATCGCCAGGCCGGCCTGATCCGCAAGCGACAACCACAAATCACGATTCTTGACGGCGATGGTGTAACGCTCGCCGGCCGGTTGCCCAATCGGCCAGACCATGCCGAAATTGCGCACTGAGCCCCCGCAGGCGCGGGGTGATGACTCAAACAGAGCCACTTTTGCACCCCGTTTGGCGGCTGCCCAGGCGGTGCCCAGACCGACAATTCCAGCCCCCACGACGGCGATGTCGAACGGTTCTTCAAGATGACGCATCAGTCGCTGACCTTATAAAAAAAATTGTCGAAATTCGCTCGGCGTCAGAGCGGAAAATGATGTGCAGACGCACTTTGCGGAATTTTCGCAGCCCACTGCGGGCCGCTCGGCGATTCACTCAGTTATCAGGCCTGGCGTCTCCTGCGCCAAGTTAGCGGATCGTGGGGGTTTTGTTAATTTTGACGTATTTTCCACAGCCGCTATGCCGATGAAGCAGAGGCGTTTATGGGCTAGATTAGACTCCCGGAGGAATGTTGGGCCGCGCAGAGGTTGCAATCCGTTCCGGCGTGGGCCACGATTCGGACTCTTCCATCGCCTCCGGAGCTCGCTGCCTCGAGAAGCGGAACTTTTTTGCGTCGATCTTTCAACGGAGTGCCACTACTTTGATCACAGGAAATGACGATTCGGCTGGCCAAATGAGCAAGCGGCGCGTCGATCGGCCCAAACGCAGCAGCACGGCCGACATTCTCAAACGCCAACCTCCGTTTGATGTCGAAGCCGAGATGTGTGTCCTGGGCAGCATCTTGATTTTGCCCGAGGTGCTCGATGACGTGGCGGTGATCTTACGGGCGGATGACTTTTACGACGATGCCAACCGCAAACTGTATGCGGTCCTCCGAGAGATGTACGACGATGGCGAGAAAATCGACATCAAGCTG
>CAZHTX010000272.1:0-7935 GCA_964535475.1 uncultured Pirellulaceae bacterium | reverse complement strand
TTCAATGCGGGAACCGCGGCTAGCGCCGAAGCGGCTAACGGGACTGCGGTTAGCGCCATTGCGGCTAACGGGAACCGCGGCTAGCGCCATTGCGGCTAACGGGAACCGCGGCTAGCGCCGAAGCGGCTAACGAGAACCGCGGCTAGCGCCATTGCGGCTAATTACGCCGCTTTGAGGCTGCGGCGATCGGCGGCCCAGCGGATCCAGTCGTTGATTTCTTCCAGGTCGGGCAAACTGGCACCGCGGAGAATGCGTTTGCCTTCGCTGGACCTGGCAACGCGATCAATTTTCGAGAACAGTTGCGCCGGGATTGCGTTGGCCAATTGTTCGGGTGTGATCACATCGGCTTCGATCAGCAACTGGACATCATGGCCACGCAGCATTGGCACTTGGCACATCAAGGTTGACTGTTGTTGCCAGGTTCTTAAGCGATCTTCGGTCATCCGATGATGGTTGAGTTGAGCGGCAATGGTGGCCGGGTTGGCTTCGATAAATTGACGGACCGTACGGTAGCCAATCGCCTCGAGTCGCTTTGCCGTTTTGGGGCCGATCGAGGGTGCGTCAACGATGGGGCTGTTCAGCTCCAAGTAGAATCGCAGCTCTCGGGTTTCGTGGAGGGAAGCGGATGAGCGTTCGCTGTGACGCGTTTGTTGCTGTGACGTCGCGTGGTTGCTTGAGGAGCGTTTCTGACGACGCGAGGTTCTGTCGCGATCGTTGCTTTCGCGAGACGATCTGGCGCGGGCAGCGCGTTCGCGTGCCCTGCTATCCTGGGCGGCGCGATCGCGTGCCGTGCTTTCACGTTCCAGTCGTTCACGATCTGCGCGTTCACGGTCTGCGCGCTCACGATCTGCGCGTGATTGACGATCGATGGTGAGTCGGGCGGAACGTTGGCGATTGGCCTGATCGTGCGCGTCGAAATTGTCAGATGTCCCGCGGTCGTAGTCGGTCATGGAATGGCCGCCACGATCACGATTCCGCGAGGAGTTACGGCTGCCACGGTTACTGCGGCTGCTGCGATTGCCGCGTCGCTCGGCGGATTCGCCATGACGCGAGCGGCGGGCTACGGAGCGGTTTGCGGCAGCGATCCAGCTGGTGATGCGAGACAATTCGTAGCTGGTGCCGGTGCGAAGGATTTGTCGCCCACGGCTGGTCGCCAGGAACGCTTCGACTTTCTCGAGCAGTTGGCCGGGGTGCATGCTGGCCAGCTGGCTGGGTTCGGTGAAGCCGCAACCGACCAGGACACGGGCATCAAAATTGCGCAGTTGGGGGACACCGCAGACGAGGTTGGCTTCGTCTTGCCAGCGGATCACGACTTCGACCGAGACATCGGCCAAGTTGAGACGGCGGGCAACACGTCGGGGGTCGGCATTGAGCAGATCGCCGACGGTGGTGATATTTTGTTCGCGGAGTCTAGCAGCGGCGACAGCGTCAATCGACGGAGCCTGATCAACAGGGCTGTCGTCGGTCAGAAAAAAAGGGCTTGCCGGGCCTCGCGACACCCGGCTTGGCAGTTCGATTTCGGGCTGGATCGTCGGCCGCTGTTGGGTCGGGTAGGACTGTGACCAGTCATAATCGGGTTGGTGATAACCATTGGTGGTCGGCTGTCGGTACCAATGGGGATCGTCATAAACGCCATGCGATTCGCGCCAGGCGGTATCGAGCTCTCGATTGATGCGTTGGGCGGAAGTGTCGGCTGATTCACGATAGCGAAGTTGATAGTAGTGGCGGGGCACGAGGGTGAGTGCATGACCGCCGAGCGAGCGAATTCCATCGGCCAGACCGCGATGGGCGGTGAAGACGATTAACTGGTTCCCGAGATTGGCGTAGCGGGCAAAGATGTCGGCCAAGCGGGCACGCTCGGAGTCGCCGAGCCAAGTGGCCGATGGTTCATCGACCAGCAAGGGGATTTGTCGTCCCTGGCTGCGGAGTTGATCGGTAGCCGCCATTCGCAGCGCCAAATTGACGATCCGTCGTTCGTGCTCGTTGCGCAAGATGCTGGAATCGTCGCGGGAGTTGTGTGCCGTGGTAGCCGCGGCGGGCGATTGCAGATACTGAGCGACTTGCGACGGCGACAGCTTTCCGCTGGAGAGTTGTTCCGCCCAAATTTGAGCTTGCTTGACCAAGGCTGACGGGTGCGACACGCCCGCGAGAAGCTGGTCGAGCCGGCGAGTGAGTTGCAGGCGTTTCCCGTGGGCGGCTTGGCAGCTATCGAGCCAGCGCAAACGGCGATCGACTTCGGCAATTTCCTCTCGCAGCCAGCTTTGCCGTTTTTCATCCACAGCGACGGGCAGCAAATTGGGCAAGTCGGCGAGTTGGCGTTCGACGCTGCGTGCTTCGCGGACCGAGTCATCAAGGCGGTTGACCGTGCGGCTTAGTTCATCGAGCAGCTCAGCCCGTTCGCTTTCCAGGCGACGACGACGGGCGGCGCGGATACCGGTTTCGTCGATTTGGCTGGGTGCGTGATGGCTGAGCAACCACTGATATAAGTGCGGTTGATCATGGCAGCGGTACCAATCTCCGAAGGCCGCTTTGAGTTGGCCGCTCGACAAATCATGCTCGTCAGCAATTTTTTCCAAAAGTGCTTGGCGGGCATCAATCATGCGTCGAATAGCGCGGGTCAGCGTCTCCTCAGAGGCACTCAAGTTGAGCGTATAAGGGTGTTGGTCCGTGGTGCTTTGGGGACCGTTGTCGATCGCCGCGCGTAATCCACGGACGGCGTCAAGCAACGCATCCAATTCGCTCCGCTCTAGGTAGCTGCGAGTTAAATCGAGACGCTCTGAGTTGATGCGGTCAAGATATTCGCGGTCAAGATATTCGCGGTCAAGATATTCGCGGTCAAGATATTCGCGATCAAGGTATTCGCGATCAAGGTATTCGCGATCGAGATAATAGTGATCGAAGTAGTTGGGACCGAGCTGGGATGGATCGGCAGCCGCATCGCCATTGTAATTCGCTTTGGGCAAACGGTCTTGCGGGGGCAGGCTGGCATCGTAGTGGCTGAGCAGCCAATCGAGTTGACGACGAACGGCAGCGAGACGCGAGTCATAGAACTGGTGATCTTGGTACTTTGCCGAGGCGTTGTAAAAACGCACTGGTGCTTCGAGGTCGACGGCATCGGGTGCTGCGCCGACGGCCGGTCCATATTCGCGGAGGCCGCGAATGTCACGCAGTGCCCTGCAGAGTCTGACGAGTTGTCGATCGAGTGCGACCAGTTGAGCGCGGCGATCGGCCGCGATGCGAAGTTGGGCTTGGTGCGGATCGACAGTCGAACGCGTTGGGTTGTCTAGCAAATTGGAACTGGACAGCAATTCCTCCAGCCGCGAGAGCGACTGGCGGAGGTCTGACTCTTGCCGACGGAGGCGGTTAATTTCATCTTTGGTATCGCGGAGCCGAGTTTGCAAGCGGGCCCGTCGTTCGACGTCGGTGGCCGATTGGCGGGGGAGTTGATCGAGTTGGGCGAGTTGCCGGACCAGTTCCGCGCGGCGAAGTCGCAGCCCATCGCTTGTTTCGCCTTGGCGGGTGTAACCTTCGAGTTGGCGATCGAGGTCCGCGATGGCTTGACGGACGCGTGAGATTTCCGCGTCGTCGCGAGTCCAGTGGCGGGTATCAAGACCCGCTTGTTGGCAAGCGTTGAGGACAGCAGCCAGGTCAAGCTGGGAGGCGGGGGCGACGAGCGAGTCGAGTAACTGGCGGGGCAGTTCGACGAGGCGTTCGAGATTTTGGTAATTGCTGGCTGTTCGATAGCCATAATGATGGTCGTAAGCCCGGTCATCGCGGGCGACGCAATCGACCAGCAGGCGGCCGCGGGGCGTTCCGTCGAGTTCCCGTCGGCAGTGCACCAAGCCTTCGCGATCGGCCCAGACCACTCGGCCGCTAGCTCCGCGGTGCCAATGGCGATCACTGCCGAGCATGACGCTGCGGATGAATTCGAGGCAGGCTGTTTTGCCGGAGCCGGGCGGTCCAAAGACCACGTTCAGGCGATGGGAAAATGGGCCGAGATGGATCTGTTCAAGTGATCCACAAGAATCGATTTCGATTTTTTCCAGCAACATGGGTCTGGCTCCTCCGTGGCCTGCCTGACGTAGCACCACGGTCCTGTGGCACCAATTAGTTGAAAATCACTACGCTGACTTAATGTGCGGGCAATGGCATTGCGGGAACATCGCGATCACCCCCGGCAGCGAATCCTGCTAACTTTAGTCGAAAGGGTGATTTTTTGAAAATAGCGAAATAGTACTGTTTTTCCAATTCTTCAGAAATTATCCACGCCGCTTTGAAAGTATGTTCGCGATAATCCGTCAGGTTAGCTGGCAGAGTGGGACTAATTTTTCGCTTCTGTGGGACTCGGCGGGTGCGAATTTCCGAAAAGAGGGAAAGAAGTGTTACTGGCTTTGAGGCTCGACGTTATTCAGCAACGCGATGCCGAGGGTTGACCGGTATGCACACGAAGCGGCGACAACGGCACAGAGTCTAATCGCAGTCAGGCGATAAAGAGCGGGCATGGAGGCTTGCAGCATGACGAATCAAACAGCGGTTCGAACGATTGAATCGAGCGGTATCTCCCAGCCGTCAGATGCTTTGAATGAGCAGTTGATAGACTCCGGTGCGGCGGTCGACGCTGCGGCTAAGTTGTTGAGTGAGACTGCTCACGATCTCCGCTCGCCCCTGACTGGGGTTCGAGAAGCGATTCGTCTCATTCACGACGGTGATGCCGGGCCCGTGACGATGTTTCAGCGAGAGTTGTTGGGGGATGCGTTGGGCCAGTGTGACGCAATTCAGCAATTAGCTGACAACATGTTGCGAGTCGACCGTTTGCGGAACGGGGCTCCGGCGATCGTGCGACGGTGGATTGCTCCGGCCGAGCTGCGTGAGGCAAGTCTCAGTGTTTTAAATTCGATTGCTGTACCCCGGCGGGTGACGATTGCCTGGGAGGGGTTTGAAACGTTCGCCTCGAACGTTTATGGAGACCTTCATTTACTGCGGCGGCTGTTGATCAATTTGGCGGGCAACGCGATTGCGATCAGCGAAGAGCGGAGCGCGGTGTTAATTTCGTTAACGGCCAGTTTGCAGCGCGGGATGGCGCGTTTGAGCGTCATCGATCAGGGCCCTGGGATGTCCGCCGATGACATGATTCGGATGACGACGCGGGGGCACAGCGGCACCGGCAGCACGGGGTTGGGACTGGCGATTTGTCGTTCGTTAGCGGCGCTGCATTTCGCCCGTTTGGCCGTGCTTTCACGGTTGGGGCACGGGACGCGAGTCAGCATCGATTTGCCCGCCGGTGGGCCAGCCGCGGTAGCCGATGCGTTCGCCAGGTGGCGGGAGATTGTCGCTCCGCCGCGAGGTAGTTTGGGGCCGCGGAATCATGATGGCCGCAGCCCAGGCCCAGTCGGTCGCCGGCATCAGGCTTTGCACCAAGAGGTTGATCAGCGGCCGCTGGAGAGTGGTTTGCGAGTCGACTCGCCGCCGGTGATTTCACGGGGTGCCTATAAAGATGAAGCGATCATCCCGTTTGATGGATTGCCACCGCGAAATGCGGAAACTTTGCAAGTTGTTGGCCTGCGAGTCTCACCCGATACCTCGGCCGCACGGCTGTCAGAAGTTGACGAACTGTTGCAGCGTGGGCAACGTTTGCACGAGCTGACCTATCGCACGGACCTGCGTCGTTGGGTGATGTTGTGGGATGTGACGGCGGAGCAGTTGGTCGATCGTCAAGCTGAGTTGCAACGCCGGCTTGCCGAGCAGAGCCCGGAGATAAAAATTGCTTGGCTGCCAGCTCAGGCAATCTCCGTTTCGCAGCGCGGCAACCGGGGTGTGATCCGTGAAGTCTTGGTTCGCGATGCGTTGCACGCGAATTCGCGCGCCCCCATGTTTGACGATCAAGAGAGTCGTGGCGGGGTGCAGGCGGTGGCCACTGAGGACCGTTCCGCCCAACGGCTGGAAGAGGAGCTGCGGCATTTAAGTCAACGTATGAAGAAGCAGTCATCCAGGCTGCAGCGGCAAGCCAAGCAGTTGGGACATCTGGGCGACTGAAGCGACCACTCGCAAGCCGGGCACGGTTTGCGAAGCGGGCCAGTTATCAAGTAGAGTAAGGGTGGCCGCGGGCCGCGCCGCAACGGCTGGACTCTGAACCTCGAAACGATACTGCATTGATGGCCGTAGACGATGCCGCCCAGGCGGTCACCGCGATTGATTTGTTGCCTCGGCTGCGCCGCACCCAGGTGCAATTGCGTTCTGAGCTGCTGGCTGCTCGCGACGGTCAGGTGCATTGGACCGGTCAACTGTCGGCGAGTGCTTTGTCAACGGCTACGGCGGTCAGCGCCATGGCGATTGTGTTGGAGACGCGGCTCGGGCGACGGCAAGCACCCCCCGCGGCGGCAAAGCACTTTTGTTTGTCGGCCAGCACTCCGCAGCAACGGGAAGATGCCGCTTCGCAGCCGGCTGTGAGCGAGTTGCGGGAGTTGATTCGCCGCGGAGCGGGCTGGTTGTTGACCGCCGCCAATCCCGATGGCGGGTTTGGAGATACCGACCGCAGTCACTCCAATATCGCCACCAGCATGTTGGTCGCCGCCGCATTCAAATTGGCCGCGCCGCAGTTGAGTGAAGAGGATCAGAAGGCATGTCAGCGAGTCGCAGCCGACTTAAACGCTTACATTGAACGCAGCGGTTCGATTGCGGCGCTGAAAGCGCGCTACGGCAAAGACAAGACTTTCGTGATTCCGATTCTAACGAACTGTGCCTTGGCTGGAATGGTGCCATGGAGTGAGGTGCAAGCCTTGCCGTTCGAGTTGGCTGCCGTGCCGCAGAGGATGTATCGGCTGATGCGGATGCCGGTTGTCAGTTACGCAGTGCCGGCTTTGGTGGCGATTGGTCAAGCGAGGTTGTTTTATCTGCCACCACGTGTGCCGTTGCTAGGGCGATTACGACGTCTGGTTGTTGGCACCACCATGCGGGTGCTGCAGCGGATGCAGCCGACCAGCGGAGGGTACTTGGAAGCGACCCCGTTAACCGCTTTTGTGCTGATGAGTTTGGCAGCAACGGGGCGGGCTGATCATCCTGTTTCGCAGAGTGGCTTGCGATTTTTGCGGGACAGTATCTTGGCCGATGGTGCGTGGCCGATCGATACAAATCTGGCGACTTGGATTACTTCGCTGTCGATCCACGCGCTGGCCAGCAAGCAGACGGAGAGGGCAGCCCCTGCGAGCGGAGGTTTATTGGCGAGCGGCCCAGTACCTGATGAGCAGTTAACTCAGGCGCGGTTAGCTGATGAGCAGGCGAATGGGGGCGGGGCAGCAGGCCCTCGTTGGGTTGATCGCGAGTTGTTGACTTGGCTGCTTGGCTGTCAGCACTTGCAGCGACATCCATTTACGGGCGCCAACCCGGGCGGCTGGGGGTGGACCGATCTGAGCGGGGCCGTTCCTGATGGAGACGACACGCCGGCGGCCATTATCGCGTTGGCTGAGGCTCAACAGCAACCGGATTTTGACCCTGAACTGCTGCCGCGGATTCGACAAGCTGCCGACGCCGGGGTGGGCTGGTTGTTGCGATTGCAGAATCGTGACGGTGGTTGGCCGACGTTTTGTCGGGGCTGGGGTAAATTGCCCTTTGATCGAAGCAGCACCGATTTAACCGCCCATGCTTTGCGAGCCCTGTTCCTGGCGGAGACCCAATTGGGGATCGACGCTGGGGGGCATCGTGGTTGGTCGCGAGCGGTTCGCCGGGGCTGGCGTTTCCTGGGCCGATCCCAGCGGTCTGATGGTTCCTTTTTACCGCTGTGGTTCGGCAATCAAGATAACCCCGACGACGAGAATCCGGTGTATGGAACGGGGCGGATTTTGTTAACCGCGGGGGCGGTCGGGCATGAGGCCAGCGGTGCGGAGAGGGAGTTACGGGAGCAGATTTTGGAGCGGACGGCTAGATATTTGGTTGACCAGC
>CAZHTX010000271.1:4959-7959 GCA_964535475.1 uncultured Pirellulaceae bacterium | reverse complement strand
CGCACGCTGGCGCGTGGCGGCTGATGGAACCGCACGCTGGCGCGTGGCGGCTGATGGAACCGCACGCTGGCGCGGGGCGGCTGATGGAACCGCTCGCTGGCGCGGGGCGGCTGATGGAACCGCTCGCTGGCGCGTGGCGGCTGATGGAACCGGCTCAATCAGCAATCGATTCGCGGGGTTCCTTGGTGATGAACGTTTCAAAGATGCCATCACCGATCAGGTTGAGTTTAGTTTGCAAGGAGTCGAGGAATTCGTGCAGCCCCATGCCGACAATTTCGTCGACCGTGAGATAAGCCAGTTCGCTGCCGAGTTGTCCTAATCGTTTCTCGGCAACGTTCCAGAAAGTTCCCTCCGGCGAACCTGAGATGGCGTGTGCCGAGGCGTTGGCCATTTGTACGCAGTGCATGATCGCGCGGGGGAAATTGCGATCAAGAACCATGAAGTCGACAACTCGCTTGGGCGTGATGCCGTGATGCCGTTTGCGATACATCTCGAAACCGCTGACGCTTTGCAGCACCGCCGACCATTGTAGGTCGTCGATCGGGGTGCCGACGTCTTGGAGCTTCGGCAGCAAAATAAAATACTTCATATCCAGAATTCGCGACGTCTTGTCGGCGCGTTCCAAGACGCGAGCGAGGCGGGCAAAGTGCCAAGCTTCCCCTTGCGAAAAGGTGGCCACGGTGATGCCCAAGAAGGTATGGCTGCACATCTTAACTTGATGAAAAAATTCATCCGGCAGCTCCCCTGGATTCATCGCGGCGGCTCGCACGAAAATGTAGAACTGGTTGATCTGTTCCCACATTTCCGATCCGATGACTTCGCGAACGCTCCGCGCGTTCTCCCTCGCCGCCGCCACGCAGGAGTAGATTGAGTTGGGATTCTTGCGCTCGAAGGTCAGAAAGCGAATCACGTTTTCGCGAGACGGTTGGCCATAGAGCTCTTCGAATAAGTCGCGATCTCCCGAGGCGGAAACGAGCGCGTTCCATTGTTCGGCGGAGCCGGGCGGCATATCCATCGTGACGTAGTGGGTCACTTCGATAAATCGTGCCAGGTTTTCCGCCCGTTCCACATAACGGCTCATCCAGTAAATCGCATCAGCAACGCGGCTTAGCATTTAGTTCCTCGGTCCGATAAAGATTACTGAAGCGATTGAGATTGAGTTTGGGATTGGGCGCTCGACGAACTTTGAGATTGAGTCTGCTCGCCCGCGGGGGTCGGTTTGCCAGCCATCACCCAGGTATCTTTGCTGCCACCACCCTGAGAAGAATTGACCACCAGCGAACCCTTGCGGAGGGCGACTCGCGTCAATCCTCCCGGGAGCACATAAATGTCCTCGCCAAACAAAATATAAGGCCGCAAATCGACGTGGCGACCTTCGAATTGCCCATCGATTAGGGTGGGAATTCTTGATAGCGACAGCGTTGGTTGAGCGATATAGTTGCGGGGGTTTTCCTCAATCAAATGCGCGAACTTGCGACGCTCTTCTTCGCTGGCGTGGGGGCCAACCAAGATCCCATAACCGCCCGCTTCATTGGCCGCTTTGACGACCAATTTGTCCAAGTTGGCGAGGACATATTTGCGATCCTCTTCGTGAAAGCAAACGTAGGTCGGCACATTGGGAATGATCGCTTGTTCGTTTAAATAATAAGCGATCATTTTCTCGACATAAGCGTAGATCACTTTGTCATCGGCGACGCCGGTTCCCGGCGCGTTGGCCAAGGCGATGCGTCCGTTGCGATAAACGTCCATCAAGCCGGGCACGCCGAGCAGCGAGTCCTCGCGAAACTCTTCGGGATCCATGAAATCATCGTCGATGCGGCGGTACAGCACGTCGACTTGTTGGAAGCCCTTGGTCGTTCGCATGCAGACGAAACCGTCGCGGATGACCAAATCGCGTCCTTCCACTAGTTGCACACCCATTTGCTGAGCCAAGAAGGAGTGCTCATAGTAGGCCGAGTTAAACACGCCCGGCGTGAGCACGGCAATGGTGGGCGAACTGATGCTGTCGGGGGCGAGGTGTTCGAGCAGGCGGAACAACCGACTGGGGTAATCGACCACCGGGCGCACGTGGGTCGCGTCGAACAACCAGGGAAAACTCCGTTTCATCACGAAACGGTTCTGCAGCACGTAGGACACGCCCGAGGGACAACGGAGATTGTCTTCGAGCACGTAGACCGTGCCATCCTTGTCACGCACTAAATCAGTGCCCGTGATGTGACACCAAATGCCCTGCGGCGGATTCAGCCCCACACACTGTTTGCGGAAACTTTTTGCACTGTCAAGAATATCGCGAGGAATAATGCCATCGCGGATGATTTGCTGATCGTGATAGCAATCATCGATGAACATGTTGAGCGCGCGAATCCGTTGTTTCAGCCCACGTTCGAGCTGGTCCCATTCGGCGGCCGCAATGATACGTGGCAACAAATCGAACGGAAAAATCTTCTCAGCTCCGCGTTCATCGCCGTAAACGTTGAACGTGATGCCCATGCGAAACAAAGACCGTTCGGCGGTCTGTTGCCGCTGCAACAGCTCTCCGCTGGGGAGGTCTTGGATACGTTGGATCAACAGCTCGGCCCCCGGGCGGGGTTGCCCGTGTTCGTCGATCAGTTCGTCATAAAAGCCATGGGTATCATAATCGCGGAAATGGAGTTGAGCGGATCCATCGCTGAACTGAGTCTGATCCATCCGAGCCATCTCTATACGAATAGCGACTCCCATGTTCTACCGTCTGGGACGCAACGGCCACCTGCCGACATGATCGTCGCTGATCGTAGGTTTGACAAGTAGCCCCCCCGCAATGCCTTCCGTGTGGGCTTACCTGCACGTCGACAGGCGGGCCGTATCGGCCAGACCATGTGCGTTAAGCACATGAACACGTGTGATTCGGTCAAAAGCAAGCCCAAACTGCGTATTGGCTCCGGCTGGTTCGTCTTTCGGGTTGCTTCTCGTTCTCGTTCTCGTTCTCGTTCTCGAAAGCCATGCTCTGCAATCGATCGA
>CAZHTX010000271.1:0-4859 GCA_964535475.1 uncultured Pirellulaceae bacterium | reverse complement strand
TTCTCGTTCTCGTTCTCGTTCTCGTTCTCGAAAGCCATGCTCTGCAATCGATCGACTTTGTTTGCTCCGTTCTTCACACCTTGCCGAAGGATTGCAAACAGTAAATGTCCAGTCACTTAAAGATCAAAGCTGGCGCGTTCTTCATGCTCCATTCGAGTACAAGTCATTTCAAAGCCCGAACGACTCGTTATGCTAAATAGTTTCTGTTCGCGTGCGCTCAAGAGGCCACCAGCAGCACCCATCAATGCTTAATTTTTTCCCGTACAAAACTTTAGTTTCATTTAGTCCCGCACGGGCTCTAGAATTTTTGGCGCGAGTTGTAGTGGGTTTTGGGATGTTGATGCTACATCGTGTGGTACACTATTGCTACGGTTTGGGTGGTTGTCTTGATCCATTTGTCACGCAGGGGTGTCGCTGACGCAATTTCCGGGCATTGCAGGCGACATATTTATGAGCAGCACGCACGTGGACATCAGAGAGTATCGAGAGATTCCTCAGTGGGATCCATTTGTGCTGCGACATCCCAGCGGCTCGGTGCTCCATACGACCTCGATGATTCGCTGTCGGGAGGCGACTCCGAATAATTTCCCCCATGCCTACGGAGCGCTTGATGCTTGCGGGGAATTATGCGCTATCTTGGTGGCCTCAAGGATCGTCACCATGTCGGGGCTGGGGCAACAGATCACCTCCAGATCGATCATGGCTGCTGAGCCGTTGTTCCTGGATACGGCCGCTGGTCGCGCCGGCATCGACGCGTTGCTGCAGCAGCATGACCGCTACATGAGCACGCGGGCGTTATTCAGTGAGATCCGGCCAATTTTTGCTTTGCCGGAGCGAGATGATCCGTTGTTGGACGCCGGCTATGCGAAGCTGGGCTATTTGAATTATGAATTCGAATTGTGTCCATGTGAGCAGCAGTTATTCCGCCGACTGGGACCAAAGCGGCGTAACAACGTGCGTGCGGCGGCGCGAAAGGGAGTCTGCGTGCGGGAGGCGACTTGCGAATTGGGGATCAGCGAACTGTACTCGCTGGTGAGTGCTAGTCACGCGCGAGCGATGGTGCCGCTGGCGGACCGCGCGTTGTTCGAGTCCACGGCGCTGGAATTTCCTCCTGACGTGTTTCGCATCTATACGGCTTATTACGGAGGTGCGGCTATTGCTTCGGCTTGTTTTTTGGCTTTCAAGGATCGCGTGATCTGTTGGTACGCGGGCACGTTGCGAATTCGCGGGGTGCCGGGGACGACCAGCGTGTTTTGGCATGCCATGAAGACCTTCGCCGCCGAAGGCTACCGCGTGTTTGATTTTGCCGGTGGCGGTTGGGAGGGAGAGCCTTACGGACCAGGTAAGTTCAAAGCCAAGTTTGGCGGCTCGATGACGAATCACGGTCGCTATCGCAAGGTCTTCGCTCCTTGGAAACTTCGCATTGCCTCAGCGATCTACGACCGTGTGCGGGGGTATATCTCGCCCAAACATGAACGCAGCGGTTTAGTCCACTGAGCTGGGAACCACGTCGACTGCCACGCTGAGCAATTGGGTGCCTCCTCCCACGAACATTCCGGCAACCGGACAGACGTCGCTGTAATCACGCCCCCAAGCGACCGTGATATGATCATCGCGGGTAAAGACGTTGTTGGTTGGATCGACATCGACCCAACCTGCTGGGCCGCAAAAGACGGATACCCAAGCGTGTGACGCATCAGAACCGGTGAGCCGCGGTTGCCCATCGGCCGGGATCGTGCGCAGATAGCCGCTGACGTAGCGGGCTGCTACGCCGATTGAGCGGAGGCAACCGAGCATCACGTGGGCCAGATCTTGACAGACACCGCGGCGTTGCTCGAAGACCTCGGAGATGGGCGTGCTGACCGTGGTCGCCGCCGGATCGTACTGGAAATCACTATAGATTCGCTGATTCAACTCAGCCAAAGCTTCACCAAGGGGTCTGCCAGCGGTAAAGCTGGAGCTGGCATAATTTTTCAGTGGTGCGCAGTAGGGGACGTGGGGTGAGCAAAATGTATATTGATAATTGTCCAGGCCAGCCAGCGAGCGGTCGTTGATCAATTGTTTGGTAACGGTTTCCCAGGCAGGCCCCGCGCCGCTGGCGACTGGCGGCCGCGATTGCAATTGCACGGTGCTGTTGGCGGTGATCTGCAGCAGGCGATGCGATGTGTCGACCGAAAGAATGTGAGCCGTGTTGCCAAAGTAATCGAGTCGCCGATGGCTGGTGGCCGGCTTGGGGCTGAGCGTCAAACGGTGCCGCGTGACGCTCTGCGTGGGCGTGCTACGCGGGGTCAGATAGACCACGTTCTGGCAGAAAGGAACCGACTCCGCATATTCATACTTTGTGATGTGTGAGATTCGATATTGCATCGCTGGCGTTACCGTCCTTTCGACATTTGTTGCGGTCGACCGGCGTGAATCAAATAGCGATGGCTAACCATATCTGACAGTTTGGGAAGTTGGTCCGTCATTCTTAACAGCAGTCGACCGAGCTTTGTTCGTTCTCCTCCCAGTTCGGTTAAATCATCCACTTCGATCATGCGCACGCCATGCAGTAACGAGGAGGCAATGCGTTCCTCGGCCGTGCCGAGTGGTAAGGCGTCGGCGCGGGGCAAGTTGGCAACGTGATCGACAATCGCTTGGAATTGATAGACCAAGGATCGCGGGTTGGTTTCGTCGGTCACCAGCAGGTCGAGTGCGGCGGCACGATCGATGGCGGCCAGGTAGCGTCCCCGGTAAGTCATGATGCTGTCGGCTACTTCTAGCATCGCTTCGAGGCTACGATTCTCTTCGGCACGCATTTCATTGGGCAGCGAGCGAACCAGCGAAACGACAAACAGGGCGCGCTCGATCCGCCGACCCAAATCGAGAAATCGCCAAGCTGGTGAACGGGTCATGCTTTCCGCAATTAAACCGTCGAGCGCCGCCATGCTGATGATCGAATCGTCGAGCAGTTCATCCAGTTCGATCAGCCCGAAGGGTAACGCGCCACCCGGCTTGAGCGGTCGACTGGCGGCCTGCTGAGGGTTCGTTTGTGGAGCGTTCGCTTTCGGATTAATTGTTTTTGAGTTATTTGCTGACGAGCTGTTGGTTGGCAGATTGGCCCGCGCGCCGGTGGCTGCGGCAGCGTGTTCCAATTTGCGTTCCAATTGGTGGACGATTCGCCAGATGTCGAGCGAGAGGCGGTCGCGGACGAGCGACGCGTTGCGATGGGCGCTGGCGACCGAAGCGCGGAGGCTGCCCGACTGTTGTTCGTCCAAAGCACTTTGGGGCAACACGGTAGCGATCGCGGGCAAACGATCTCGCATCCCTTCGACGGCAAACCCCGGTTCGACTTGACCTTGTTCGGCCAAGCAGCGAACCAAGCAGTCCAGTTCGGGTACCACTTCAATCTCACGGTCACCGGTTAACCGCCCAGCGATCAAACGGAGTAGCCGGCAAGTCCCTTGGGCACGTTCCAGGTTGCGGCCAAACCAAAATAGGTTGTCGGCCACGCGGCTGGGTAATTCTGCCCCGCTGCGGCGAAGCATCAGCGGCGAATTGGCAGTTGGCAGCAGGCTGATTTGCTGGACCGGCTTGTGGGAGCGGACCCAAGTATCTTGGCTGACATTGCCACCGAGCACCGTATCGTCCAGGGGAGCGGCCGATTGGGAGAGCCGCACAAGCCCTCCAGGCATCACCTCATAACCACCTTTAACGGCCACCGCGTAGACTCGCCTGGCCACGTGCCAGCGGTCGGACATGCCGGCAAACCAGACGGGCGACGTGGAGCGCTGGATCGTATCTTGCAAGACCAACGAGTCAGGTTGCCGTTGCAACATCTCGGTTAACTTGGCGGGACTAATCTTTCTCAGTTCCTCATTGGCGATCGCTTCGCGTCTGCCCACGCGATAGGCGGCGCGGGGGATGCGGGTTCCCAGTTGATTCTGAGCGATCATCGCGCTGACTTCTTGCCGGGCCGACGCTTGACCACACCACCACGTCGCAACCGAGGGGAGCAACAATTCGGCTCCCAACCATTGCTTGGCGATGCTTGGCAGGAAGGGCATCAGCGAGGGAGACTCGACCAGCGAACTGCCCAGCGTGTTAACCACGGCGACTTTGCCGAGCCGAGCGGCTTGCAATAATCCCGGCACACCCAAACCGGCTTCGCTCCTCAGTTCCAGGGGGTCGCAAAATTCGTCGCTCAAGCGACGCAGGATCACGTCGACCGGCAGCAGACCGGCTAACGTTTTGAGAAACACGTGATCGTCGCGAACCGCCAAATCGCCCCCTTCGACCAAGGTGTAACCGAGATAGCGAGCCAGGTAGGCATCTTCAAAGTAGTTGGGGCCGCTAGGGCCTTGGCTGAGCAATACGACGCGGGGGTTATCTCGCTGGGTGGGGGCTAATTTTCGCAGCGTTGCCTGCAAGGTCATGAAGAAGGGCGCCAAACGTTCGATATGCAATTGGCTGATCGCATTAGGAAACATCCGCGACGTGAGAATGCGGTTTTCCAAGGCAAAGCCCAGCCCCAGTGGCGCATCGGTGCGATCGCTGACGACCCACCAACGACCGTCGGGCGCGCGGGCCAAATCGGCCGCGTAAAAGTGCAGAAAGTTTCCACCAAACGGCTGTTGACCATGATAAGCACGGCGGAACCCGGGATGGGAATAGAGCCAATCGGCCGGCAATAAACCTTCGCTCAATAATTGCTGGGGACCATATAAGTCGGCCAAAATGCGGTTCAGCAATTGGGCCCGTTGGCAGATCCCGGCGGCCAAACGCTGCCACTCGTCGGCAGCCACAATCTGCGGCAGCAGGTCGAGATCCCACGGCCGCGCGACCACGGCCGATTCATCAAACACGCTGTAGGCGATTCC
>CAZHTX010000270.1:0-7980 GCA_964535475.1 uncultured Pirellulaceae bacterium | reverse complement strand
TCTGGTTTGGGACCAGAAGGTCGCAGGTTCGAATCCTGTCGCCCCGACTATCTTTCGAACAAAGCCCATCGTCGTTTTCGGCGGTGGGCTTTTTGCTTGGAATCGCAGTAGTTCTCGCTCATCACGCCGAGTTCAAACGGTGTCCTGTTCTCAGAGTGTTGGCGAAGCGGCATTGCTGTAAGCCGTTTTCTGTACTCGTTCTGGCGTGGTTCAAGCGTCCTCGCGCTGTGAAAATCGCTGGGGCTTTTTGCCAAAATGAGGCTTCACATAGAATTCGATACCAACATATCGAACCAACGCCGTTGAAAAGGCAAAATGCTTGATATTCTAATTGTCACCCTGCTTGTCACGCTGTTTGTGCTTGGGCTGTTCGGACTGGTTCAGTGGGTGCTGAGTTTCTTTCCTCGGCTCAACCCCACTCGGCTTCATCCGCCCGTCGGGAAGTGGTGGATCATCTTGTTGGGTGTTGTAATGTGGCTAAACACCCGCAGTGAATTAATGAAGAAAGAAAGCTCGTCAGCATGGACGAAAGATGATTACTTGAACGTGTTCTATTTGTGTGCCTTGTCGTACTTGATTGTATTTGTCTGGAGATGGACGACCAAGCCAACCAAGGAATCGACAAAGGAAACCGCGTTCAAAGACGGTGGTGAACGTCAGCTTTGAATCTGCCCAACAGACCGCAGAGGGCCTCACGGGGCTTCGCCAGGGTCAGGCTTTGTGCTCGGTGTTGGGAAGGGTAGACTCCGCGGTTTGTTGCTTGGTGTGCACTTGTTGTCGGGGGCGATTCCATGCCGCAACCACCACGCATCAAATTGCCAGGTGTTAATTGCCACATCGTCCCACGGTGGTGAATCGATTTCCGCCGGGCTTGTCCCGGATCGGGATCACAACTGGCAAGCTACCAGGCCAGCCCCTGGAAATCGCTCCCTGGCCGCACACGATAAAGTCAGAGACGATCGAGACCGACTCCGTGTCGAAGTACAATGCTTAGATCGTCGCCGATTTATTTTCGTATTTTGGAGTGGAAGTCGTGAAAATCACTGGTTTGGTCCGCAAAACTTTGCAACTTGGATTCTGGCTCGGTGGGGTTTTGTTCTTGAGCGGGCTCGCTGAAGCTGCCGACCATCCCGCATTTCAGCCAGTCAAAGAACTGTTTGCCGCGATGTCCAAACACGACGGCAAGGCTATGCAGGAGACTGCAACGGAGGACTTTCAATTGCTCGAGCATGGCGAAGACTGGACGATGCAGCAACTCGTCGATGCGGTCCAGCCGAAGGGCCAACCGTATGTGCGGAAGAACTTTTTCAACCAGATTAGAGCTCGACAGAAAGGCAATATGGCCTGGGTGAGTTATTGGAACAAGGCAGAGATCAGTCGTGAGAGCGGACAGCGGACCGTCGTTTGGCTCGAGAGCGCAGTGATGGTCAAAGAGAGCGAACGCTGGCAAGTCCAACTCTTGCATTCGACTCGGTTGGAACCAGACAAGTACCCAGACAATGTTAAGTGGGTGCAGTTTGAGGCGACCCCTTAACTCCCGGTTACCGCTGCTTAGCCGACAAGTTTCTCGGCTGGGTGTCGCCCTCGACAGGGAGTACCGACCCACCCTAAAAGCGCTGGGCCATTGACAAGAATCAACACTGTTCCGGAGTTCAACCCAGCCCAATAATTCTACGGAGCGTTTTGACATGTTCGGATCAGCAAACAACAAAGAAAAGTTGCAAGAACAATACAACAAGTTGATGCAAGAGTCCTTTGACCTATCCACCGTTAACCGCAAGAAAAGTGATCTCAAACGGGCGGAAGCCGAAGAAATCGGCAGGCAGCTCGATGAGTTAGAAAAGCAGTCCTAACTGCGTTCTTTACCGAACGAACAGGACCTCGAAAGCGAAACACACCCCCTCCGGACCGTTACCGCGGAGTTGGCGGGGGGCTGCCTGCTAGCCTGCTTCGCGGTTGTTATAATGGTCGCGGGCATTGGCCGGTATGGCGAATGAATTCGACGTTCTTGCTGAAAATTGAGTCCTGGTGATGGTCCGCTTTGCGTCTCTGGTTGCATTCCTGCTTGTCAGCATCTCAGCTGTCAACCTCTCGGTTCAAGCGGCCGAAACGCCAAGTGAAAACGAGCTTTGGCGAGCCGCCGCCGGCGGTGATTTGACTCGCGTGCAAGCGTGTCTTGATGCCGGCGTGCCAGCCGACGCCGCGAATCGATACGGCGTGACCGCACTGTTGCTGGCGGTCGAACATAGCCATCCGGAGATCGCCGAGCTGCTGCTGGAGAAAGGAGCCAACCCCAGTGTTAAGGATTTGTTCTATGGCTTCACGCCCCTCAGCTGGGCAGTGATCCGCAAACAATATGCGACCATCACTAAACTTGTTAAGGCCGGCGCAGACGACTCAAAAAAGACCCTCAACACGGCGATCCAGCAAGACAACAAAGAGGTCGTTTCGGCAATCTTGGCTGCCCAAACTTTGGATCATGACGCCATTCGCAATGCGGCCGTCTTGGCTCGTGCTCAGAAGAGAGACAAGTTACTCGAGCAACTGCTGGAAAGCTTGCCGCAGGAAATGCGAGAACTGCCGGCGGTCGATCCCGATGCGCTCGATGAGTTCGTTGGCTATTTTGAGGATAAGCAGGGACAGGGTTTGCTGGTTTCCGCCAGCGACCAAACGCTGGCCTATAAATTAGGCGACAACGGCTCTCGACAAACTGTCTATCAAACCGCCGTCGATCAGTTTGAAGCGGGCCTGACTAAATTAGTTTTCACGCGGGATGACGCCGGTAAGATCGTCGGGCTCACACGGCATTTTCGAACCGACCGCAAGCAGTTTTCCCGCCTTGCCGACGCCCCACCAGCCGACAAACCCGATGCTGACTCAGAGGGTGAAGAAGAACTGGACGTCGACCAAAACTGGCTCGCCGAAGTCCCTGAGAGTTTGCGCGACGACTATCAATTTGAGAATACACCTTGGTCAGGCTTTCGCGGCTACTTGGCGAGGGGCATTAGCAGCGACGACAACATTCCTACCGACTGGGATCTTTCCACCGGAAAAAATCTGGCTTGGCAGGCTCCCATCCCGGGCTTGGCCAATTCCTGTCCAATCGTATGGGAAGATCGCGTCTACCTCACCACGGCGGTCAGCAAGAACGAGCAAGCCAGTGGTTTTTCAACGGGACTCTCCGGCGATGTTGCTTCAGTAACCGAAGCCGATCCGTGGTCGTTTCGCTTGCTTTGTCTCGACCTCAAGTCCGGGGAGCTGATTTGGGAGCGGGAGGCCTACGAGGGGGTGCCCGCGGTCAAACGCCACGCCAAAAGTAGTCACGCGAATGCCACGCCGGTCACTGATGGTCGGTTGATCGTAGCTAGTTTCGGTACCGAAGGTGTCTACTGTTATGACACCGCTGGCAATCAAGTTTGGAAGCGCGATTTAGGTCTGCTCGATAGTGGCTGGTTTTACGACCGCACGTATCAATGGGGATTCGGCAGCAGTCCCTGCTTGGTCGATAACCGCTTAATCTTGCAGTGCGATATTCAAGACCAAAGTTTTCTCATCGCTCTAGATTTTGAAACGGGTGAGACGATTTGGAAGACGGAGCGTGATGAGATTTCCACGTGGGGCTCGCCGGTGGCATACACGACTCCCGCTGGCACGCCAATCGTGGTGGTCAGCGGAACGCAAGCCAATGCGGCTTATGATAGTCGTGACGGGCGTGAGTTATGGCGTTTGGGTGGGTTCTCTGAAATCGTTGCCCCCACTCCTCAAGTAACGCCTTGGGGTGTGCTGTTGGCCAGTGGCTATTCACCGGTACAGCCGTTGGCAATCGTCGCGCCTGAGGCCGAAGGGCAGTTAGAACTGAGAGAAGTTGAAGAACCAGCGGATGATTTCGTATGGGCAAAACTTCGCGGCGGTCCTTACATGTCGACTCCGATTATCCACAACGGTTTGCTGTACGTCTGCAGCACCAACGGCGTGCTTGATTGCTACGTCGCGGCCACGGGACGCCGCTTATACAAAGAAAGGATTCGTGGTCAGGGGGCGTCCAGCTTTACCGGTTCCCCAGTGGCATCGGCCAACCATCTTTATTTCCCCAGTGAACAAGGCATCGTCAAGGTGGTGCGCGGCGGAGCCAAGTTCGAGCTCGTGGGCTCACCTTCCATTGAAGAAGCAACGCTCTCCACACCGGCCATCAGCCAAGGTTACCTATTGATCCGTGGCGAACGGCATTTGTTCGCCTTTCGAAACGAGTCACGGTAAGCCTTTCAAGCAGCCAAATGTTGGCCCCCTTCCCCCAGCGATCAAACATTTTAACGCGAGTGCCGTGATGCCGATCAAGTTGCCAATTTGGTGTTGTCTCATATTGTTTTCGGCATTGCCGCTGGGCGCCGAGCAAGTCCAACTGCCCGCGATCGCTGACAACTCGATTGTCATGGTGGATGGCGAATGGGAATTAAATGGAGGTGCCCAAGGGAGGATCCGCATCAAGGGCAACCAACACATCGTGGCAATGCAGTTTGATACATCGGCGATCGTTGGCAAGCAGGTTGAAAAAGCGACGTTGGTTTGTTTTCAAGGTGAGCAGGCGATCTCCGCCGTGACCATTTCCACGATTGCCACGCCGTGGGATGAAACGCGTTCCAACGCACTGACGGCGGGACGTGATGACGTTATTGATTGGGGCTATGCCGGGGCACGTTTCCCGGCGGTCTGTGGCGGCAACAGTCACACGCTGGTACAGCCTGTCAACTCGGTTTTTCGAGATGGTAAGTATCACTGGGAGATTCCGGTCGATATGGTGCACGCCATGGCGGTTGGGATCGCGCACGGCTTGGCCATTCACGAACATGCCGCCGACTACAGTCGCAACCCCACCATTTTCGCCCATGAACAGGCTGCCAAAAAGCCTTATTTGTTAGTCCAGCTCGCTGATGAACCAGCTGCCCCGCCCGAGCCGGCAACAAACCTCAAGCTAACATCCTCAGATGGCAACTCGGCTCGCTTGAGTCTCACCGCCCCGGCGCGAGGGTTCGCCTATCAGGTAACCGTTAACGGGCAACCGCTGGGCAGGCACAATATTCCCTTGGCAGTCGCCGGCCGCCAACAAACGATTCCTCTGCGAGACTTGCCAGCCTCGATTCGCGCGGCCGCGGGGTGCGAGATCGAGGTGGTTACGATCAATCGAACGGGGCAGCAATCTGAGCCCGCCGTGCTCCGAGATCGCTTTGCCAGCGCCGCCGCGATTGAAAAACCCAACGTTCAATTTCCAGTAAAACAAGCGGCACCGACCCCCAATTTGAGCGTCATTCCGGTTACCGACAAATATGATGCAACCGCCGCAGCGGTTGGCTCATTGCCGGAGAACTATCGGACGCATAATCCCATTTATGACGGCCGCACGGTGCGCCTGACCGCGGCGGCTGGGGAGGTGGTTGGATTCCAGTTGCTGTTGCGTGGGGCAACGGAACAGCCGGTTTCCGTCAAGTTGACGATGGATCGACCGCAATTGCGAATTGATCTGTATCAAGCCGCTTACGTGATGGCCAACGGCCGCAGTATTCCCGATCCGCTGCTGCCATTGCCCGATTCCATTCGCTTGCGGAAAGACTCCGATCAAGTCGTTGTGGCGGATATCTTCATTCCGTTTGACGCCAGCGCCGGGATGCGTCGCGGGGAACTGGCTGTCTCTGATGGCCGAGTGATCCCGATCGAAATTTCTGTCCAGCCTTTCGCATTGCCGCGTGAGGCTAGCTTTTTTTGCGAGATGAATAGTTACGGCCTACCTGATCACGTCAATGATTATTATGCCTTGCAGCAGGTCGCTTATGACCATCGCGTGCATGCCAACGTACTGCATTATTCACATCATACGGCCGCTCCGGGGGCGCGTAAAAGCTCGCTGGATATGCGTTTGCGTTCCGGTCGTCGGATGGACAACAAACGTTATGACAACGTGCAACCCGGCGACACGGCAGCTTTCTGGGATGACTTCAGCGAAGCCTTCGGGCCCGTCCTTGATGGATCTTTATTTCAAGACGGACATCGTGGCCCGCTGCCAGTGCCCGGTTTTTATTTGACGTTTCATGAAAGCTGGCCACTGAATTGCCGCGCGTTCTTTAACGGCAACCCCGATGCTTATTTGGCTTTTGCCGACCAGCCCGCCTACGCGCGGACTTACGTCAACATTCTCAACGATTTTGCTCAGCTAGCTGACGCCAAGGGCTGGCACAAAGCGGGCTTTCAAGTTTACTTCAATAACAAAGGGTCGCTCGATGAGCCAACCAAGGCCCCATGGATTCTCGATGAACCGTCCAGTTATTGGGATTACCGAGCGCTACGGTTTTACGGTGAACTGACCGATCAAGGGCGTGAGCGGGAGCGAGATTTCGCATCCAGCGCGCGGATTGATTACCGCATCGATATTTCTCGCCCCGAGTACACCCGCGGTGAATTGGATGGCCGCGACGATCTGTGGATTGTTTCCACCTCAGCTTTCCAAAACTATCGCCGGTTAGTGACCGATCGCTTGGAGTCCGATGGACTGCGGGCTTGGGTTTACGGGACTTCGAATCACATCCACGACAGCAATCGCAACATCCAAGCTTGGGCGCTTGACGCTTGGCAAGATGGAGCCACCGGAATTGTGCCTTGGCAGACAGTTGATAAATCCGGACGAGCGCTTCGTGAAGCCGATCAATTGGGCATCTTTATTTTTGATCAAAACGCCGAAGGCGAGACGGTGATTCATCATTCGCTCCGTCTAAAAGCTTATCGCGAAGCCCAGCAATTGATTGAGTACCTAAATCTGGTGCAGCAACGGCGGGGATGGTCGCGGGCTGAAATGCGAAGCTTTGTTGCGCAGTATGTCGATTTAGATGCCACCGTTCAGCAAACAAATACTGAGGACGCTGGTACCACCGGCTTTGGACGCTTGCAAGCCGGAGGGCTCGAGCGTCTGCGACTGGCCGCCGTGGCTTTGTTGCAGTGATGGGGCGGGCAATGTAAAATCGCTGTCCTCAGCTGTTTGTTTTGGGCAAGCGATTGGGGACAATCGCTCTACATTGTTCAGTCCTGCAAGCGATTGGGGACAATCGCTCTACATTGGGCAGGCCCGCAAGCGATTGGGGACAATCGCTCTACATTCATTTCATATACGGCAACCGCCGTCCCTGGCGACGAGCGGCCGATAGTTGATCCTCTAGATTCTTTGGATCGAGAATTTCCTGCTCAATCGAAAGCAAATTCTCGCCATCAAAATCTCCGATCTCGCGGCGCTGCAACACCGTCTCGACTTCATCGTCGATTGCAGCTAACCAGGCGGGCACGTCGAGCCCGGCACCCGTGGGATGTCTAGTCAGCAAGTCCGCCTCCTGCTCGATGATCTCAAACGCGCGACTCTCGCGTCCCAATTCCGCGTCTTCGATCGCTGGGGCTACTAGCGCTTCCATGCGGTCGATCGTCATCGGTTGCACAAACCGTTCTAAAATGCGGTCCGATACCGTGGGCATTTGCATCGAGTAAGACTGTTGCATCTCGCGTAGTTTCTGCACGTAGATCTCGGCTTCCGCACCGATTCGATCGGAAAGCGAGCGTCTCCACAGCGAGGCAGCCGGATCCATGCCCGATCGCACTAAGATTTCATGAGCCCACATCACGGGACGCAAATTCCAGGCGATGCGGTCGTAGCGAACTCGCAAACGCAGGAAGTCCAGGAACATGTAGATCATCTCGCCGCGATCGCTCTGCGTCGTCGTGCTGTTGTAGTCGCGGTATTCGGTGTGATGTTCAAAGATCGCTTCAAACACGATGCTCAGATAGCGTTCGGCAATATCCTGCGACAGCGGGCCACCGAGGTCTTCCACTAGTCGCCAATCCTCCGCTTCGGCTGGGTCTTCGCGGAGCCGTTCAAGCCAGCGATTGACCCCTTGGTGCAAGATCGCGCGAACGTTGGACAGCTTGAGAAATGTTTGCGTAAAGACAGGA
>CAZHTX010000269.1:0-8004 GCA_964535475.1 uncultured Pirellulaceae bacterium | reverse complement strand
CAACAGAAGTTGGGCTTTTTTAAAGCCTGACCAGCGGATAGATCGCAATTCGTTCCCAGGCTTAAGACTTCGCCGTGGGGTGCTCACATTTCATTAGCTTCGTCGAATAACTTAGGATCGACTTGATTAGTTTCCAACTTGGGCGTGGAAACCCGACCGCACAAAAGCGAAAGCCGATTGCGCGGTCGACACACGTCGTCGGGCCATTCCATATAGACCCGCTGCGGCACGCCGCTATTGCCAGTCAATGCGTCCCGAACCGGTAAACCTCCCTCACGATCTTTATTAAAAGCCATCACGAATAACTCGGCCAAACAACTTCGTCACGCCGTTCAATGAGAGATGGGGGGCGGCAACTGGCGATCGCCATGCGATGCGACACATCCATGCCGACAAAAAACTTGCGGTCGCCTTCTCGATGCGGTACGTTACGACGAAATAAAACGAGGGTCACCGCAATGTTCGGCCGCAATAACGAGGGCGGCCATTTGGCGACGTTCAAAAAAGCGAAAACCGCAGGGAACCATAAATTGCTCGGGAGCGACCATCTAACTGGTTTTATGCGGTACGAACACAACCTTGGTCGCCCCGTGAATTTGACCGTTCTGCCGTTACCAACCCATTACGGAAAAATGCCATTTCAAAGCGAGCACTCTACCCAATCACATTAGCCGTCTTGCTCATACTCGCGATGGGATTGTGCGAAGCATGGCGACTTTCCCTGAATCGAGTTAGGCAGGTCGAAGAACAACTAGATTACAGCGACGCCGAGCTCCTCTACGCTCGAGAGCAAAATAGCTACTTGTCAATGGCACTGGCTGTTTTAGTCAAACATCCCGACGCCATTGCTTCCTATGACGACATCGCAGATTTCCTCGGCGCGTTGTCGCCCAACGAGACGTACTGTTTTGTGTCCTCAAGAACATTAAAGCTAAATGGAAGAGACGCGCCGCCCAACCTTAGGTTGTTGCTCATTTCAGAAAAACGTCAACGAACTATCGCGTCAGACACTACTACGCTCCAAACAGTTGCAGCATACTTCCTCGTAGATGTCAAAAAGTCCGGCATACTGGATGCCGTACTGCTTACCGAGGGCGGGTACGTGTACACCGACAGGGAGACTGAGGTTTACGGCGACGGTGCTGGCGGAACGGTTTTGCGATACGTCGTGACATCTGAGGGATTCGCACGAAGAGAGTAAAGGCGGCAGAACCAAGAGATGAACGCGGAGTGGCCGAAAGCGCGTTTTCAAATCGTTACTCACCGCGGCCACCCGCTATAGATCCGGAAACTCATTAAGATTTCCTTGGCGGGTGGGCGATAGGGGGCACATGGATGTAAGTAAAAGATGGTTGTTCGTACATAAATGGCGTTTCTTGAAGTCGATAGCGATAACTCTGCTGGGGCGACTTGAAAATGCTGCCGCTGCGGATAAAGGAGCGGGCAGCATGTCAAACAGTAAACGAGTTATAGTCATCGGAGCCGGGATAGCAGGTTTGGCAGCGGCGAGCGAGTTACAAGCTCAAGGGTGCGAAGTGGTTGTTGTCGAGGGACGCGACCGCGTGGGAGGGCGAGTCTGGACGAGCCACAAGTGGGACGATAATTCAGTCGATCTGGGGGCGTCCTGGATTCACGGCGTTCGGGGAAACCCGCTTACCGAGATGGCGGACAAAATCAACGCTGTGCGGTTAGTGACTCGTTACGATAGCGTGATCACCTACGACATCGCGGGGAAGCCATTGAACAACAACGCAAAGAGGCGACTGGCTATTCTACGTGACAAGCTCAGTCTTGCAATTGAACAGGCACAGGAGCAGGAAGAAGACATATCACTTCTGCAAGCTATTCAACCGATTGCAAGGGAATTCAAGGGAGGTACTGAAGAGGCGCGCCTGATAGATTTCATTTTAAGTTCCGACTTCGAGCAAGAGTACTCGGGAAGTACTGCGAGATTATCAGCACACTGGTTCGACGATGTCGCGGAGTTTAAAGGCGACGATGTCCTATTCGCCCGCGGTTTTGAAACCGTAACCAAGTTTTTGGCTCAAGACCTCGACATCAGGCTGGGGCAGGTCGTACGCGAGGTCCGCTGGGAAAAAAGACCGATTCGCGCAGTGACGGAGGATACTCAGTATGAAGCCGAACACGTTGTGGTGACCTTGCCGCTGGGCGTGCTGCAAGCTGGCAAGGTTCTATTTACGCCGGACTTGCCGAAGAGAAAGGCGGAGGCAATCGCTGAGCTGGGGGTAGGTGTCCTGAACAAGTGCTATCTGCGTTTCACGGAACCATTTTGGCCGCCAGACGTTGACTGGTTGGAATACATCTCATACGTACCGGGGGCCTGGACACAATGGGTTAGCTTGTGGCAAGTGGCGAAACAACCGGTCCTACTCGGCTTCAACGCTGCGGATTGGGGACAGGCAATCGAAAGCTTGTCTGATGAAGAAATCGTCGCAAGTGCGATGGGGACCTTAAAGACGATCTATGGTGAGCAAATCCCTGAGCCGATCGATTTCCAGTTGACCAGATGGGCAACGGACCCTTTTGCGTTGGGGTCTTATTCTTTCAATGCCGTTGGCTCGACTCCGCGCATGCGGAAGATGCTCGCGGCGCCGCTAGACAACAGCGTGTTCTTCGCTGGTGAAGCAACCCATCCAGCGCATTTTGGCACTGTCCACGGAGCCTATTTGAGCGGGTTGGTTGCGGCACGCAAGATTCTGGCGACTTAACCGGCGAGTTCGCAATTCGCCGAGCAACGGGTTGACGTTGCATGCTTCCTCACTCCACGATTGGTATCACCGCAATTGAAACAACGTATTATTAACTTGGTATTGTTATTGGCGGCTTCATGGATTGTGATGACCTTCACGCACGAGAGCGGGCACATCATCGGCGGACTAGCGTGCGGTGCGACGCTGACGGACTACGACTTAGTTCCCTGGCGCATGCCGTATAGCTTGCACTCGCCTGATCCGCATCCGCTGATTACGCTTTGGTCGGGCCCACTCTTTGGCGTGGCTGCACCAATGGGGCTGGCCGCATTGATTCGCAAGCGTTGGGTTTGGTTTATTGCTGACTTCTGCCTGCTTGCCAACGGTTGCTACCTGGCGTTGGCTTGGGTAGCCGGCGACCGGTTGCTCGATACGCCTCGTCTGCTTGAAGCGGGAGCGAATCCGGCGTCGATCGTGCTGTACTGCGTGCTCTCGATCGGAGTCGGCTATACTTGGTTCCGATCCGACTGTATTTATTTCCTCATGCCTGCCGGAGGCGGGTCTGCCGGAGGCGGGTCTGCCGGAGGCGGGTCTGCCGGAGGACTGGGCAAAGGCACGAATGGAAGTTAACTTCGGTGACGCTGGACTGTTTTTCTGTCATTTGCTGACCTTGATTTTCCCCAACCGGGACTGAATCCTTTTGAGTTCATCAGCGCCGAAGATTGCCAATGATTTGCCCGTCGTGCTGACGATTGGCGGCTCTGACCCGAGCGGTGGTGCCGGGATTCAAGCTGATCTGAAAACAATGCATCAGCTGGGTGTCTATGGAGCTTCAGCAATTACTTTATTGACCGTGCAAAACACGCGAGGAGTCAGCCGGGTATTTTTCCTCCCTGAAGATTTAATCCGGGAGCAAATTAACGCGGTTTGCGAAGACCTCGACCCTGACGTGATCAAGGTTGGCGCTTTGGGAAACGCAGCCACCGTTCGCGCGGTGGCCGCGGCGATTGCTGATCTACCTCCCAGGAAATCCCCGCTGTTGGTTGTCGTGGATCCTGTGATGATCAGCAAGCATGGGCACGCCCTGTTGGACCAAGCGGCGATCGAGGCGTTGCAGAATTTGATCTTGCCCAAAGCGACGATCGTAACTCCGAATCGGCATGAAGCAGAGCGGCTCAGCGGGGAAGCGATTACAACCACAGAGGACGCCCTGACAGCGGCTCGTAACATTCTATCGATGGGGCCTCGCTATGTTGTGCTGAAAATGCGATTGCAGCAGGCTGCGGTGGACTTATTAGTTTCTGCTGACAGCGAGCATGAGTTTTCTACACCCTACATCGAAGCAGCCGGGAACCACGGCAGCGGCTGTGTATTATCAGCTGCGATCGCCGCGGGTTTGGCCATGCGCGGGCGGAGCCACCTCACGGAACACCAAACGGGAGCCGTTGTTGGGGTCGGCGAAGATAGCAGCCTCCCCAGCATGGAACAAATGATTGAAATCGTTGCGGGGGCCAAGCAATTCGTCACCCGTGGACTCAAGAGCGGGGTGCGAATTGGCCGGGGGATTCATCCGGTCGACATTCTCTCGGCGGAAAAATTTGGCGAGTTCTAATATGCGATCTACAATTTACCCGCCAGTGATTATGGGACTTTGGCCAATCGCTGGCATCACTTCCACGGGCGTTAATGCAGAGACGAGCCGTCAGGCAATCGAGACCGCGATCGATATGGGAGTGCGGTGGTTCGACACGGCCTATTCTTATGGCTTTGACGGCGAGAGCGATCGACTGCTCGGGCAAGTAATCGCCCAATTAAGCTCTGGCAGCAACGAGTCGTTAGCCGTTATCGGCAAAGTCGGCCAACGCTGGGATGCAGCAAAGCAGCGAGTGATTGACGCGACGCCGGCGACGATTAGGCTCGACGCGGAGGCATCTTTACAGCGATTGGGGATCGAGCAATTTGATTTATTGATGTTGCATAGCGTCGATCCGCAAGTCCCGATTGAAGAGTCAGCGACGGCGATCGCCGAGCTAAGTCAGCGTGGCTTGGCAAAGCAAATTGGAGTCTGCAATGTCAGCTTGCAGGAATTACAGCGTTTCGCCAGTGTCATACCGCCATCAGCTGTGCAACTGCCGCTAAACATGTTGCAGACTGATATTCTGCAAGAGATTGTCCCTTGGTGTCATCAACGGGACGTTGCAGTCCATGTGTACTGGACATTAATGAAAGGAATCTTAGCGGGCGCGATCACCAGAGATCATCAGTTTTCAGCAGCCGATTCCCGCCCCAAGTACCCGATCTATCAGGGGGCAGCTCGGGAGCGAACTCACCGGCTGGTTGATCGCTTGCAAAGATTAGCGAGCGAGTATGGGACGACGGTATCCAAGCTGTCGATCGGCTGGACAATTTCGCAACCGGGAGTCACCTCGGCACTGGTGGGCGGCAAGTATGACTGGCAAATTCGAGAAACGGCCGGCGCCCGCCCGCTGGCCGGCGAAGTGTTATCAAAAATCGACCAAGCAATCGCCGCCTCAGTCGCTGGCTGAGGCGGGGTCGCCGGCCATTAGTTCGGCGCCATCGAGGAAGCTGACCAAGGATTTCGCGCGGTAGGGTTGTTGTAACTTGCGAACGGCCTTACTTTCGATTTGTCGGACCCGTTCACGCGTGACCTGGAAAATCCGTCCAACTTCCTCCAGAGTGTAGGTATAGCCATCGGCCAGGCCGTAACGCAGTTTGAGAATTTCACGTTCGCGATAATTCAGCGTTTGCATGGCGCGATCGATTTGTGACTTGAGCGCTTCGCGATTCGCTTCCATCAAGGGGTCATCATCACGATGATCCTCCAGGAATTCACCGAAGACCGATTCCTCGTGGTCACCAATCGGTTGATCAAGACTGAGTGGCTGACGGCTCATTTTGAGAATCACGCGAGCGTCGTCGAGCGAGAGGCCAGCTGTTTCAGCAATCTCCTCGGCGGTCGGTTCGCGGCCAAAGCGTTGCACGAGTTCGCGAGTGATTTGGCGAACTTTGTTCATCGTGTCGATCATGTGCACGGGGACTCGAATGGTGCGGCTTTGGTCAGCGATTGCTCGCGTAATGGCTTGGCGAATCCACCAGGTTGCGTAGGTGCTGAACTTGTAGCCACGGGCGTGTTCAAATTTATCGACCGCTCGCATCAGGCCGGTGTTGCCCTCTTGGATCAGGTCCAGGAAAGAGAGGCCTCGGTTGCGATACTTTTTAGCAATGGAGACGACCAAGCGGAGGTTACCAGCGGAAAGCACCCGCTTGGCCGCATCATAATGGTCGCGTAGTTCGGAGGTTCGACCGACGCGGCGAGCGAGGGTTCGGGGAGTTTCGTAAGTCAACCGCATCAGATGGCGCAGTTCGCTGCGAAGCTGAGTTTCGTCGGGCATGCCGGGAGCCTGCAAGGCGACGGGGTCGCGTAGCAAACGATGGATCTCGGCCATGCGGCGGGAGATTTCTTCAACGCGTTCGAACAGTGGTTGCAGCTTTGTCGTGCGCAGGTCCATCTCCTCCACCAACCGCACGGCTTTGTTGCGTCGCACCGTCAGGCGTCGCCAAGCAGTGCGGCGTTCGGCCATGGGGACTTGACGATTTACGGCGGTGAGGAAATCGACGCGGTTTTGTTCGAGCAGGTGTCGCAGCGTTTCCACGTTGGGAACGATCCGCTTCATGATCGCTTTTTTAGCCGTGGCGTTGGTGACGCTGACTTCGATTGTGCGATCGAGCCGCAGTTTGCCGTCGCGGACCTGTTCCAGCAACTTGCAAGCGGACTGGAGCATGAAATCGGTGGCCATCATCATGTGGCGGTAGACTTCGCGGGCCGCTTCGATGCTCTTAGCCGCGGAGACTTCTTGTTCGCGGCTGAGCAGTGGGATCTGGCCCATTTGCATCAGGTACATGCGAACGGGGTCATCGGTGGAATCGACGATTACTTCTTCATCACCGAATTCGTCATCCTCCTCATCGAGCAAATCGTCGGCGAGTTCGTCTCCTGAGATCGCCGCCTTGCGACGCAATTCTCGCTCTTCTTCCGCTCCGAAGGCGTCGTCGTGGATGGACGAGCTGATTGGAAACTTCTTCGCCATGCTTTTCCCCTATCGGCGTGTTGACTGATTCATCGTTGGGACGGTGGGAGTTAAAGCGAGCGAAATACCATCGACTACCCGACGCCTTTCAAAAATTGCTCCTAAGTTGCGTACTGGCAATCACTTGCTGAAACTTTTTGAATTCCTACCCCGTCTTGCTCTCGGTGTTGATGTTGCCTGATACGGACATTTCGTGTTGCTTCTATGCATCATCTGATGAAATTGCGAAACAGGCACGCAATTTGTCAATCTGCGACACGGTTAAAATCTGAAGGCAAAGAGGCGCATTTCCCCGAGCGACTGCTGGCTATAATGTGTTTTGCCAGCTTCTGACTCCAATCTTGTTGTCCCTGATGACCGCTGATGCTTTTTCTACGCAACCGACCGCGCGATGGCTCGATTCGTTGTTACTGAATGTGAAATTTCGTCATCCGGAATTAGCCGCGGGGCAGCTTGAAAAGCTGCGTGAGTCGGCAAATTCCACCGATCTTGCTGCTGCTGCCGTCCAACATGTGGCAAGTCATCTGGTGCACAATCCGGCTGCTGATCGAGTTTTCGCTTGGTTCGTTGAGATGATTTGCAAGGCTGCTGAGCCGCAGCGAATGCTGAATCATTTCCAGCAGAACCCCATTAAACTGACCCAAGCTATGCGGTTGGTCAGCAGTTCGGCCTGGATTGGCGAATGTTTGCTCTCCGATTCTCAAGCACTGGAATTGTTGCAACTAACCGGCGTGGAGCAAGTCAGCAACCCGGTCGCACGCACTGCGTTGGTGGAGCAATTCGCGATCGCCACCCAGTCGGCGAGCTCGGTATCGCAAGCGAACGAGATTCTGCGGCAGCTGCGAAATCGCGAGCTATTACGCGTCGGCTTCGGCGATGTCGTTTCCGATGCGCAAGTCGACCGCACCTGCGAACAGCTGGCTTATATCGCCGACGCAATTTTGTCGGCCGCGTTGGACACCGCTTACCGGTTTGCTGTCAAGCGACGTGGTGAACCGAGGACCGGCGATGATGGAAGGCCAGTTTCATTAGCCGTTCTGGCGCACGGTCCCTACGGGGGTTTGGAGATGGATTACGGGCAAGCGATCGACGTCTTGATGTTGGCCGGGGGAGGACAGGCGGTCGCGACATCCCAGGCCCCCGTGGACGAATTTGTCGAGCTTTGGGTCGAGATAACAAAGGCG
>CAZHTX010000268.1:3421-8012 GCA_964535475.1 uncultured Pirellulaceae bacterium | reverse complement strand
ATGGCCAGCCGGGGCATCGATGTATTACTTATCAGCGATCCTTCCAACATGGCCGAGGAGCCACCGCCGGTATCATCGCCAAAGCCTTCGTTCACCGCACCAAACATCAAATCGATGACAACATCCGACGATGTATCGCCGATGACGCGAACGGCGTGGGCGCCATTCCCCGCCATGGCAGTCAGGGGCAACACGACGGCGGCACCTGGCGACGCCGAACTGACCGAACTACCAATGGGATCGCCATTCGGATCAACAAACTGTGCCGTAATGGTCACGTCTTCATTAGCGGGAGTCACCAAGGCCGAAGCCAGGGTACCATCGACAGCCTCAAATCGCATGTCATCGACATCAGTGTCGCTGATCAACAAAATCTCATTACCATTGCTTTCGGCAATCATTGCCGCAATGGGAGAAATCATTGTTTGCGGCGTGGCAACATAGAATGGTGGATCGTCATCGTCCACGATCGTGCCGACAGCCGCTCGCACCAAGGGGTCGGAACCAACAAAGTTGGTCAAGCCCAATGAGAAGGTCTTGGCGATCTCTTCCACACCGTCTTGAATCAACGGCACGGAAATAACGATCGAAGTTTCCCCTGCGGGAATCGTAAAGGGCTCAAAATCTAGCCCCGTGTAGTCAGACCCATCGATCGCCGTCCCATCAAAAGTCACGGCTTCGAAAGTGACGTCTTCCGCCTGCGCCGCTTCCAACATAATCTCAAAGTCGATCGTGCCGTCCGCTTCGTTGGCTGTCACGTTCGTCGAAGTCAAGTTCGGCAAAGCCGTGTCGATCACGTGACCATATACCTTGATCGCGGCGCGCTCCAACGTGCCGGTATCAGCAGCAAAACCGTCGGCAACCGTCAGCGTCCAATCGCCAAATGTATCTTCGTTCCAGTTGCGATTGGTCGTCAATGTATGATCGAAGGTGTACGTACCAACTTGGTTGTGCACCTCTGTCAAACGCGATGCGGTACCGTTGGGGCTGGTCAAGGTAATCACCAAGTCGCCACCATAGGTATGGTCGGCGTCAATTTGAACCTCGACGTGTTCGACTTGGAAATTGTCAGGCACACCAAAGGTCACGTTCGTCCCGGTGAGATCATTGTCTGGAATCGACAAAGCCGGTTCGAGCACCGTGGAATTCCAAGCTAACTCGTCACTGACCGGTGTCCAAGTCTCGGCCAACGTCGTCGCTGCGGTCGCATCGACAACACCAAAGCCAAACTTGGGGTTCACCCAGTGACCAGCCGCGTTTTGGAACCAATCCGCATCACCCGTATCGTTGCGTCGGGCCGATTCGGCCAGAATGTGCTGGACATCGCGAGCCGTCAGTGACGGGTTGGCTTCCAACATCAAAGCTACCACACCGGCGACTTGGGGAGCCGCAGCCGATGTGCCTGTAAATCGCGTCGTCGTGGTTTCTGAGGGGTCCGTGAAGTTGGCAGTCGTATAGCCGAGCGGCCCAAAAATATCGGTGGTGGCTACCGCGAGAGCGGTACCGGCACCTGTCGACGGCGCAACCACAAACAACGCCGAGCCACGTTCGCTATAATTCGTTTCGACTCCCGTGTGAGTCATCGCACCCACGGCAATGGTGTGACGCGAATTGGCATACAAGTCATAGTTGACGTTGTCGCTAGAAGCATGTCCGTTGCCGGCTGCCCAAATCAACACCGAGCCTAATCCACCGCGGCCATTTTGAGCACCATTTTCCAGTGCCGCCCGCGCTAAAGGACCGGGCTGTCCAGCCGCCGCAATGTTACCAATATCAAGCGGGCCCCAACTGTTGACATAAATGTCGACGTCGCCCATCTGATGATTGATCGCGGCCGCGTTGGTGGCATCGGTGGTGGCCGCCGCTGTCAAACGAATCCCGGCAATGTCAGCTTGCGGTGCCACACCTGTTGTGCCCCGACCAAACACCGCATTGTTGTGCAGAGCGGCAGCCACACCAGCCACCGCCGTGCCGTGCCAGTTGACACTCGTGTCAGGAGCCGGATCGCTATCTCCAAACGCATAGTCGAAACTCAAATCAGCACGATAATTGCCGAGCAAATCGGGGTGATTGTAATCAACGCCATCGTCCACGACGCCAATCACCACGCCATCACCCAAGTAGCTATCCCAGGCATTGACCACGTTGATGTCTTGACCGCCAGCGCCGCCATACTGACCCGTGTTACGCAAATGAAATTGCATAAAGAAATCTGGGTCAGTCGGAATCAAACGTTCCGCCAGATTCGTCGCAATCAACGGATAGGTCATCTCGGGCGTTCCACCCAAGCCTAAATGCTCCACCGCTTGATCAGCCGTGAAGGCTTGCTGAAATTTGATAACATGTGAATTCTCGATCAAATCATTCGCTTCGATCGATGTTACGACCGAAGGACCATACGATGCACCCGGACCCTGGTCAGGATTCCAAACCATCAACCACTGATCAACTTCGATCGGCACCGCGGGAGTCACTTCTCCACCGTTGGGCGCCTTGGTTTTGACAACAACATCACCCTCAAGAATCGCCGGGTCGAAGATGTCGGTGTTGCTGGTCATCGTGGCCAGGGTAAACCCATCGGCCGAAAGCATTTCTCGCGCGACAAGTTGCTCAAGTCGTAAACGACGCACTTGAGCGGAAAGGGAATGTCGCTGATCTCGACGTTTGCGGGATGAGGTAGGAGTCTTCTGATTTCCCGCCAAAATAGCTCTTCGCATGATTCATAAATCCGGATGGCGCGTATAAAGCACCCCGCGAATGGGGATAACAACTGATTAGACTCTAATCGCGCCACACAAATTGTTCAAGCGTTACGTCCCAAACAACTCCCCTATTTATGCACTATCTTAAACCATCACCCCCTTGCGGCCTAGAGAATCGCACCCAAAGAACCGCCCGAGGAGACTTAAGGTGAAAATCGCCGCCATTAAGGGGCGGTCGTTCGAAATTGTCTGCCAATATAGCTCATGAAAAATTAACTGGTGATTTCAGCCAGCTGAAATCCATCACGATACTCGCGCCGCAACAACTGATTGGCCTGTTCCGCTCCCGCCCCTTCGAACTGCTCGGTCTTGGGGTTGTGAATCAGCACCGGACCGGCCATGAGATCGCTGTGGCTAGCTCCAAAAGGAGCCAGTTGCTGATCGAGTTCGTTCATCAATCGCGACCAGGCTGCGGGGACCTGAATGCCCTCCGGCTCTTCAGCGTAAGGACTGGTTGCCGCTTGAAAGCCGACGTTGGCCAAGTTGCACCAGCCGGTTGAATCGTGACCAACGGCGATTTCCGCATTCAAGCTGGCGCGATCCCGGCTGCGAACAGCGCCCAAAAAGTTATTAACGTGCAGAGGCACGATGTTCTTTCCACGGAACTCGCGAATCGTCTTGCCCTCACGATCAACCGCTTTGGCGTACTGACGTTGCCCCAACAGATAACCACCTTGGCACGCCACCACGTATCCGCTGCCCGGACTCTTGACGCTTTCCGCCGGTTTACTCCACCAACTCGACGGTTTGCCGTCGGGCCGCGTGGAGAGATTGCTCAGCGCGATCAGGGTGGGGAACATGGGTGTTTCGAAAATGGCGTAATGCACATTGGGCGTGTTGCCCGCATCATCCCAAGCCAATCGCCCGCCGATGGCCATGATTTTACTGGGCGTGCTAACGGCATCTTGATAGGCCACGTTGCGGACATCGTCCAACACGTGCACTCCCCAATTCCCCATTTCGCCGCTGCCGGTATTGAAATCCCAGTGCCAGTCGTAATGCAATTGATTACGAAATAGCGTCTCTTCCTTAGCTGGTCCCACCCACAGATCGTAATTAACCGAGCTGGGAATCTTGAGCGGCTCTGTGCGACGCCCGATCTGCCCGCGAACTCCCAGTCTGGATGCTTGCACATACTCAATCGCGCCAAGTGCCTGATCTTGATGCAAGAACTTTTTCAGTTCCGCTTGCATCGGATCGGAGCGTTGTTGGGTGCCGAGCTGGACGATGCGATCATACTTTCGCGCCGCGCTAACAACTTGTCGACCTTCCCATTGTGTGTGTGATAATGGTTTTTCCACATAGACATCTTTGCCCGCCTCCATCGCCATTATGGCTGCCAAGCAGTGCCAGTGGTTACAAGTCGCAATCGCCACCACGTCAACTGCCGGGTCGGCGAGCAGGCGGCGCAGATCGGTGTAAGCGGTAGCACCGTATTTACCGGCCAGTTTCTCGGCGCGATCGGCATCAGGGTCTGCGGTCGCCACCACCTTGACCCCCTCGGCGGCGTGAAACGGCCCAGCCAATTCATTACCACGCCCACCCGCGCCAATGATTCCAACGCCCAGCGTGTCATTAGCCGCGAAGGCCTTGCTGTGATTGAGCGGCAACACACCCGCCGCACCGCACAGCAACGCGCCTCGCAACAGGTTGCGTCGCGCCAAATCAGTGGTTCGAGGGGAAGTCATGTTGAGCATCCTATTTGTTAAAGACGGGTAAAACTGAGGTGGAGCAAAAAGGTGGAGGTCAAACAACGAATGGGGACTGTTATTTACCGTTGCTTGTCAGATTCCATGATAACAGATCACAAGGCCCCGTTCCTCAGCCCG
>CAZHTX010000268.1:0-3321 GCA_964535475.1 uncultured Pirellulaceae bacterium | reverse complement strand
CAGCCCGGAAAAATCATGCCAGCCGTTGCATTCGACAATGCTCGGGCTCGATTCCCAGCAGCCACCACGCAGATCGCTCGCCAGCGCCAACTCGCGGCGTAGAAACATCTGTAGGGCGTTGGTCAAAGACCAGCCACAAACCAGACTGTTGCAATAGTGATCGGCATTGCCGATGGAGAGCCACGACATGATGAGGCGTGATGAGGGTAGTCGACGAGCGAATCATGGGGGCGCGGGAGACCAGGGAGGTGCGGGCGGCCCAGGGGATGAGAATTCCCCAAACCAGAATCCAACACCGGCTCCAACTCCGGCCCCGCTGCTGGGCGACGCGGTCTGGGGCGGCAACAGCCTAGCCGACGATCGCTTCGCCCCCGAATCGCTGGAACCGATCTGGGATAGCTCCCCGGTTGCCGGCCAAACCTTTGAAGAGTCATTACTGGAAGCTGGGATTACCGATGCCTACGCGTTGGCCGAAGCCTACGCGCAACACTATCTGTTACCACTCTTCGATCCACCGGCCGATGAACCACCGCCGATTGATCCGAGCATCGCCGCTGTGTTGCCTGCGGGCGTCTGTTGTGACAACTTACTGGTCCCCCTAGCCGACGATGGCCTAACGTTGGAAGTGGCTATCGTTTCCCCCGATGCTTTGCGGCTCAAGGAACAGCTGGAAAAAGAAACCGGCCGCGTGATCCGCCCCATGTTTGCGCCGCTCTCAGTGGTCGAACGCTTGCTGGCATTTCTGTACGCTAACGAGGCGTCTCACAGCAAACAACCGGTACCGGCGGTCAAACAAGTCACCATTACCGACGACGTCGATGCCCAGCAACTTGACGGCCAAGACTACCTACGCGATTTGTTACAAATCGCTTTAAGACAGCAAGCCAGCGAAGTCCACTTGGAATTTTTTGGTGATTGTTGTCGAGTGCGGATGCGCGTCGATGGCTCGCTGGTACCCCAAGCCGCCCCACATCTCCGCATGCTACAAGCGGTTCTAAACTCGCTCCGCAACTTGGGCAAATTGCAAGACCGACCACCCAACGTACCGGCGACCGGTGCTTTCGAAGTGCGGTACGGCAGGCGAGGAGTGCAAATTGAACTCGATTACTGTCCGACAATCGCGGGCGCGAAAGTTACCCTGCGACCGCATGGCCGCGATCAAGCTGCCAAACCGCTCGATCAATTGGGACTGTCGTCAGAACACCTAACAGAGTTGCATGAAATCTTACAGCAATCCAGCGGGCTCTTGCTGCTGTGTGGACCAGCACGCAGTGGCAAACGGACCACCCTGTATTCTTGCCTCGCGCATCTCAGCACCAGCCAACGCACTGTCTGCACCGTGGAGCATGCGGTTCGCCAACAGTTGCCTGGGATCAATCAAACCCGCGTCGCTCCCGAGCGCGGATTGGGGGTCACCGACGCAGTCAGCGCGATGCTCCGGCAACAGCCCGATGTGTTCATGCTCGACTGGTTGAAACACGGTGAAACCGCAGATGCCTGCTTGCAAGCTTGCCGGGCGGGCGGATTGGTGCTCACGGCGATCGATGCTTGGCATGCTGAAGAAGCGATCGCACGGATCGCCGCGCTCGACCCCAGCGGCGGATCCTTAACCGGGCACCTGCTGGGAATTTTCGAACAACGTGTATTGCCGCGCTGCTGTTCCCACTGCCGCACTCCGTTTCAAATCTCTCGAGACGAGTTGCTCGACGCCGGATTCTCGGCGGCTTGGCTGCAGCAACATGGGCTGGATCAAGAAGTCTGCGAATTTTCCACATCGAGCGGCTGCGATACTTGCTGCGGTCAAGGCACCTTAGGCGAAGTCGCCATCTTTGACGTTGTTTCCCGCCAAGGACTCGAACAGATCATCGCGGCGAAGAGTGCCCCGATCGAAACGACGCAATCCCAACTCGGTTTGGCGACTCCCAAAAGCGGAGTACCCAGGCGAGCGATTACGTCCAGCCTGCTGGGCCAAGCCCTCTTGATCGCGCACCAAGGCATCATCCGTTGGCACGATTTTTCCAGCCTCAGAAAGACGTACTGACATCGCCGCCCCTTTTCGGCGATAATGCAACCAGTCTCCGATGCCCGGCAGCGACCATTTTTGGCGAAGCTTCTGGGCATCAACACCTTCGTTGCCAAAGCCCGAGGGCATGGAATCCCCGATGCATAAGCCACTCCGAAGTACTCATCTGCCTGACTCCGCTCAATTGCTAAATGTCGTGCGCAACAGCGTTCTCCGCAAAATCAGCTATGGCTTCATCGGCGTGCTCAGCATTTGCTGGCTCACCGGCTGGGGCGACTCGCTCCCGCTGTCCGCTGATGACCCACCCTCCAAGCTGACGCTGCCCCCATCGCAACCAATGTTGCCTCCACAACTTCCCCCACCCAGTCCACGCTCAGAGAACAGTCAACGCCAAATCGAAGATCACTTGCGCCGCGCCATCAGCGGTGATGCGGAAGTCAAACCGAGCGGTGATGTCGTGCTCGATTCAATCATCGAGCAACTCCGCAGCAAAGGCAGCGTGCTGGATGGCAGCCTACTCGACCCCAACGAGCCCGCTACCCAAACAGCGGACTCACGGCAAACGAATACACAGCAAGTGGACCCGCAGCAAGCACAGCCACCCTCCGAACAAGCCTGCTTGGCGGCAGAACAATTGCTGCGTTCCGCCCGCATGCTGTCGCAACTCGACGATAACGCCAGTGACCCAGCTCGCCGGCAATTAATCGATCAAATGCGCCGCCAAGCAGCCCAACTGCTGTCACCACCGCAACCTACCAACTGATTATTATCTCGATTGATTCAGCGACTGGCTGATTCGCACAGATGTCGTAGACTTGAAGAGTCATCGCGAATTTATCACACACGCACTACGATAACATTGGAGCCCGGCCCAACAGTCGGTACATTTCAAGATGTCGGGGCAGCTCCCAACTCGAGAAGAAAAAGCATTACGTCGTCTCCTCCCGCGTCTGGAGAGCCGCTTTGCCTCTGCCAGCGATCCAGTCGAGTGGGAGCAGTTTACCCGACGGGTCCGCGAGCATTTCCCTAGATTGTTCGGTCGTCTATTTGAGCTTTATTCCAGCCACTACGACTTTTTCTACTACCTAGAGAGCGCACTCTCGGCAGCCGCTGAAATGTGGATGGAGCGTCCGCCGGAACTCAAGGCACTCGACGCGCTGCGTGAATCCGATCCCTTCTGGTATCAGAATCAAAGGCTCGTCGGCGCCATGTGCTACGTCGACCTATTTGCCCAGCCCGAAGACGAAACGGGTCTGGAAAAACTCCGCGAGCGAATTCCCTATCTGACGGAAATGGGG
>CAZHTX010000267.1:0-8040 GCA_964535475.1 uncultured Pirellulaceae bacterium | reverse complement strand
GCATTATCTTTCTGTAACTTGGCAGATCATCCGCTCAACCTATTTTCGCGCAAACCGCGTCCCCAGCAATACCTGACACCTGAACTGGCTCATGCGATCGTGAATTTATTCTTGCATGGTGCAGCAAGTCGAGCCTGAGCTCCGCGTATTAAAAACCTGGATTCACGGTTGTTAGCCCTGACTCTTGCTCTCCTGCTTTTCATGCAGACGCAAGTGGTGCCGTTGATGGCACTCAAGCCGATTTGAGATTTGATCTGTCCGAGATTTAAGCGGTACCACGGTTCGTTTTCTCCTGACTGCTCAGCAACCCGCAGCTTTCCTGGCATGGCGTTTGCACCCTGTTTACGCTGAGAGTGGCGAGCACCAGCGAACAGGCTGGGACTGCTCGCTGCAAAAACTGCAACACCTCGAATGCGGGAGAGCCTAAATGGTGACGCGAGAAGAGCTGAAAGGGCAATGGAATCAAGTCAAAGGCAGATTGCTGGAACATTGGGGCCAGCTGACCGATGAAGACCTGCGGCAAGTTGAAGGGGGCACCGATCGCCTCGTTGGCACGATCCAGGAAAAGACCGGTGCGACGCGCCGCGAGGTGGAAAATTTCATCGAGCGGGTGACGGAAGAAGCCAGTTCGCTCTCCAACTTGGGCCGCGAATATGCCGGCCAAGCGATGGACGCGGTGCGGGAGGGTTATGAGAGTGCGGGACGGCAAACGCACGAACTTTCAGACCGATTGGGACACACGATCTCCCGACGTCCGCTCGAATCGATTTTGATTGCCGCGGCCATTGGCTTATTCGCCGGCATTATCTTTTCGGCAAGCCGTCCCAAGCATTGAATAGGTGTCCGCGATGACCGCGCAGCGAGACGAAACCGACGCCATCCGTGCGCGCTTGCGAGCGATCCGCAGAGAACTGCCAGATGATCTAGCAGACGCCCGCCGCGAAGTTCGCCGCAAGTTCAGTGTGCGGCACCAAGCGAGCAAACATCCTTACTTGGTGATCGTCGGTATGTTGGTAGTAGGTTATATGATCGTTCCGAGCCGAAAGATTGAACGTCCACGCCCGAGCAGATTTGCGAGCTTCAGCTCGAAGTATAAAAAGAGCGATGATACCGACGATGTTGTGACCAAAAGCTCAGTCATCTCGCTGTTAACAAGTGCCTTGACTTCGTTCGCCGTGCGGGCCGCCACCGGTTACGCGGCGAATCGACTTTTAAACCGCAGTGGGGGAGGGCGATGATCTCACAACAATTGAACTCAGGAAATGGACCGGTTAACGGACCAATCGTTGAATATCGACGCATGCGAGTCCATCAACCGCAAACTCCTGTGAAATCAGGCTTGCAAGGTTTCATCGAACAATACGCAATTCCCCTCAGCGGCTTCGCGCTGGTGTTGGGGGTTGCCCTTGGTTGGTTCAGCAAACGACGATAAGGGGAGACACGCTCGCTCATGTCTTGTAACAATGCTACCGGAGTCCGCCGCACCATGGCCGACATGATCGAGCTGGTCAAGCTGCAAGGGCGGCTATTTGCCATCGACAGCCGTGAGGCGATCAAACGTTCGATCGTATCAGTGGCGTTGGCCGGATTGGCGATTGCCATTGCGGTCGCCACGTTAACCATATTCCTGCTGGGGATTTCCTGGTTGCTAACCGAACAATTCGGATGGCCGCTGAGTTGGAGCTTGCTGTTGGTGGCGTTGATCTCCGCGGTGGTTACCGTGTTGGTCCTGCTGGCAGCCTATAACGCACTGCGTCGCGCCGGGTCGGCGCTGGGGGAAAGTGCCGATGAATTTGGCTCTAACATCCAGTGGCTGCAAGAACGATTAGCCACTCCCCCGCAACCGCCAGCCAGTCGTAATGGGCAAGGGTCTGAAGTGGTGCACGCTGCGGGCCCATCCGCGGCAGGCTCCCCACCTGGTACCGCGTCCACTTACGCAGCCGCTCGACACGAGCGACAGCCTGGCCGCTCGACGGTGGGCACACCATAACACACCATAAGGTTTTTCCTTATATATTATTAGATTTTACCTCACGATTGAAAGGCAAATAGATGGCAGATCAAACACCGGGAAGCGGCTCGTCGGCGGGAAGTGCATCGTCGGCGCATGAACAAGCTGACGAACATGCGACGATCAGTAGTCGGGCGCGGGAAAACGCACGATACGTAGCCTCGAAGGCTAGCGGAGCGGGGCACGATGTGGCTCGCCACTACGTCCAGCAACCGGCCGGTGATTTAGTTTCTTTACTCCGCGACTACGCCAAGGAGAAACCCGACGTGGCCGCTCTCTGGTGCTTTGCCTTCGGCATCATTGTGGGTTGGAAAATGAAACCGTAGCCAGTTCACCATGTTGCGGAGGCTGGCGCGTGATGGATGGCATAAGCAGGACTCGTTCGGCGGTGATTGCTTTATGGATTAGCACAGGACTGTTGTTGATATTTGCTGGCTATTATGCCAGGAGTCTGGTCACCCCATTTGTGGTCGCTTTTCTCTTCTATTTAACACTGCGACCGATTGTCAGCCAATTGTCGCGGCATCGTGTGCCGCCACCAATCTCCGCCACCGTATTGCTGGTCATCTTTTTGGTAATCTTGGCGATCGGTGTGGTCACGGTGATTGAGCCGGCGCGCAGTTGGTCTCAGAATCTGCCCTCTCAAGTTGCCCGCCTGCGGGACAAGCTGAGCGCTATTGACGGTCCGTTTGACGAACTGCGTCGGGCCCGGCAAGAGGTCGAGGCGATTGGGCAGCGAGCTGAAGAAGATGAGGAGACGTTTGACGATCCAATCGCTGTGGAAGTTATCCAGCCGGCCTGGACGAGTCGATATCTTGTCAACAGCACCAGCAGCGCGATCAGCTTTTTGGTCGTCGTGGTTGTCTTAGCATTTTTCTTGCTGGCGACGGGCGACTCGTTGATCAACCGAGTTCTGCATGTGATGCCCAGCTTTGGTCAACGGCGCAACACGGTTGAATTGATCGTCGACATGCAATCTGCCGTCAGTCGCTATTTAGCGCAAGTGACAATTATCAATATTGGACTGGGGGTGGCGGTAGCGATTGTGATGTATTTTCTTGGCATGCCCACGCCGCTGTTGTGGGGAACGATGGCTACGCTGCTGAACTACATTCCCTTTCTCGGCGCGTTGTTAGGTGCGGCGGTCATATTCTTGGCTGCGGTCGTCGCCTTCGAACCGCTGTCATGGGCTGCGCTTACCACGGCCGCGTACCTCACCCTGACGACGATCGAGGGGCAATTGATCACACCCACGTTGATTGGACGCAAGCTTCAGCTGAGTCCATTTTTTGTCATCGTCTCGGTTGTATTTTGGGGGTGGATGTGGGGTATTGTGGGAGTCTTTGTGTCGGTTCCTTTATTGATCGTGATCCGCATGGCTTGCGAGCACACCAAAATTGCTGCACCGCTGGCCTTTATCCTCGGCGGTGACGTCAGCCTGTTGCCCTTCGAGGAGGAAGCACATGCGGAGCAGGGGGAGGGCGAGCTGGGAAAAATCTGAACGCTCAGCAGCAATAATGGTGCTAAACACTAAAAGCCTTGTCACCCAAACTGCATTCGGTACCTGCCTCCGCCCCAAGTTAGCGAATTAGAAGAACCCCCGCGCCACCGGCCACGCTGCGACTGCCGCATCGAGTTGCGCTGCGAAGCTAACCAGCCAGACAAACTGAACGGGAGCAGTCCCCGGGAACGAACTGGACAGGACCTGGCCCTGGCAACAAACTGCGCGAGCCAGGGGCCATAGGCAAAAGCGTAGGCTGCGCGCGACCTGTCCCCGGCGTTAGGCCTGTCCCCGACATTAGGCTGCGCAAACCAAGGGGCCTGCGTAATCCAGGTGATGTCGGCAACGCTGCCGTTGCCGGATCGAGTCGCGCTGAGAAGCCAACCAGCCAGACGAACTAGACGGGACCTGTCCCCGACAATACCCGGCAAGAAGCTGCGCAAGCCAGGGGCCATGGGAAAAGTCGTAGCCTGCGCGGGACCTGTCCCCGACGTTAGGCTGCGCAAACCAAGGGGCCTGCGGAATCCGGGTGATATCGGCAATGCTGCCGTTGCGGGATCGAGTCGCGCTGAGAAGCCAACCAGCCAGACGAACTAGACGGGACCTGTCCCCGACAATACCCGGCAAGAAGCTGCGCAAGCCAGGGGCCATGGGAAAAGTCGTAGCCTGCGCGGGACCTGTCCCCGACGTTAGGCTGCGCAAACCAAGGGGCCTGCGGAATCCGGGTGATATCGGCAATGCTGCCGTTGCGGGATCGAGTCGCGCTGAGAAACCAACCAGCCAGACGAGCCTGCGCGGGACCTGTCCCCGACGTTAGGCTGCGCAAAACAAGGGGGCTGCGGAATCCGGGTGATATCGGCAATGCTGCCGTTGCGGGATCGAGTCGCGCTGAGAAGCCAACCAGCCAGACGAACTAGACGGGACCTGTCCCCGACAATGTTGGCACGACGTAAAGAACTGAGCAAACAAAGTTGATCGGTTGCCGAGAATGGCTTTCGAGCACGAGTATGAGCACAGAACCGACCACAACCATCAAACCATTGGCCTCGTAAACCAGCACCGCGGCCCGCGCGTGACGGCTGATGATTTTTTGGGGCGGGCGGCTCTCAATAGCGGAGCAGCGCGGTTCCCCATGCGAGCCCGGCGCCGAATCCACACATCAACAGGTGTTGCCCGCGCGCGAGCTTCTCCTTGGCGAGCGCTTCGTCGAGGGCCAAGGGAATTGAGGCCGCACTGGTATTGCCATAACGATCAAGGTTTACAAAAACTTTGGCCGTGTCGACACCCAAATCGTTGACCGCGGAATCAATGATGCGTTGGTTGGCTTGATGCAAGATAATCAAATCCAAATCCCCCGCCTCGAGACCAGTGGCTTTGAGTAGATCGTTGGTGCTTTCGGCAACGGTTCGCACCGCCCACTTGAACACTCCGCGACCATCCATCCGCAAATATTGCTGACCAGCTTGCCAGGCTTGCGGGTCAAGTGACTGCCGACTGCCACCCGCCGGTATGCACAGCAACTCTCCCCCGCAGCCTTCGCTGCCCAATGTAAAGGCCAACAATCCTGCCGGGTTTTCCGCAGTCTGGTCGGGAACAATCAGGGCAGCCCCAGCGGCGTCACCGAACAAGGGGTAAGTCTTACTGTCAGCCGGATCAATCGTGCGGCTCATCAGGTCGGCACCGACAACCAGTGCGCAGCGAGCCGCTCCGGTGCTGACAAATTGTGAAGCGGTCACCAATCCGTACATAAAACCGCCACAAGCGGCGTTGATATCCATCGCCGGGGCAATTGCGCCGAGACGCCTTTGTAAATGGCAAGCAGTTGATGGCGTGGGATGATCGGGAGTAATCGTGGCGACCAGAATGAGGTCAATTTGATCGGCCGTAACGCCCGCTGATCGTAAACACTGCTGCGTCGCCAGGTAAGCCAAATCGCTGGTCGCTTGATCGTCGGCCGCTTTGCGCCGCTGCAAAATTCCAGTGCGGCGGACAATCCATTCACTGTCACACCCTAAGGCAGCAAGGTCTTCGTTGGTGACAATCTGTTCTGGCACATATGAGCCGGTCGCTAAAATCTGCACCCCCAGAGCTTGCCCTAAACGACTTCGTCCCGAGTGTCCGATCGCAGGTAGCGTGGGACTTGCTAACAAAGGCCCCGGAGCGAGGCTGGCGTCGGGCGATCGCGACATGAATCAATGATTACTCGTGAGCGGAACAAGATGCGAAAAGAAGCAAGCCGGATTATAATCAGCCGGGCGACTGATTGTCAGGCATTCACCGGTGGAATTGCTTTCCGCTTGCTCGCGGCGTCGGTCTGATTAGACTGCCGCTGCGTGGCTTCACTTTGCTGCCCACCGCTTTGTCGCCGAGGCGCTTCTCTTCCCTTTTCATCGGACGGTCTCGTGGGAAAATCTAGTTGCCAGCGGACTGGCACTGAGCAAGTTGGTGTTGAGCAGCGGCGGTCAACTTCCAGCGAAGCGGTCCGCTTGCCGGGCGGTGTTGCTTTTCGTTGGGATTCGGCGGGAGCCGGCGTGTTTATCTTGGCCGCGTTGGGTTGCGCCTCCGTGCCGCTTGTCCAACAACACCTAGCCAACCTGGCCGAACTCAGCTGCTTGGCCGAGCCCGCCCAACCACTGGGCTACCGGGGCTGTGACGAGCGTTACCACTATTTTCGCTTACCGGCGGGAAATAACGTGAGTTTACCGCGAGAGTGCTGGCAAGTTAGCACGATGCCGGTCAAACTGGGTTGGTGCATTCCGCTGGTGTTCGAGCAAGATCGCCTGGTCATCCCCTCTTCCGAATGGTCCCTCGAGGCCGATTTAAATTCCCTTCAATGGACGTTGCGCGAGTAGGCCCTTCGCTCCGCCACTTTGTCATCGCCAGCGTTTTGTTGGTCGGTTGCCTGTGGTCGATCGCCAGCTTTGTGACCGGCCGCTTTTTATGGTGGAAACCAGAACACCAGTGGGTCGCGCGAGTGACGGGGCCTTCGATGAGCCCTACGTTCTGGGGCCCCACGCGAATCGCCACTTGCCCAGCTTGCCGCTGGTCGCATCGCGTGCATCTCCAACCCGATCCCACGGCTATCCAATTACGCTGCTTTCGCTGCGGAGCATTGGGGCTGCAGCTGAGCCAGAACATTGCAGCGGGGGAAGTGGTCGAAGTCGATCCGCGAGCTTACCGCACGGCCACCCCACAGCGGAATGATTGCGTCGTCGTGCGACTAGCCGATGGTTCGGTACAAGTGAAACGAGTGATCGGCGTGCCTGGAGATGTCGTGACCATCGATGCCGCCGGCCAGTTGTGGGTCAACGGCCAGCCATTCGACAACTCGCCGCAAGCCGCTTGGCAACGCGCAGTCGAAGTCTACCAACTGGAAAATCTCAGCGGCACCCAACCGCGTTGGCAGTCAACCGCTGCCGCAGCCAGTCCAGATCACGATGCCGCAACCAGTCCAGATCACGATGCCGCGAGCAGTCCCGAGTACCCCACCTGGCTGTTTAACCAATCTCAGTTTCGCTGCCAGCTAAGTGCAGCTCCCACGCCTTGGTTAACGTACCATCACGTCGATGTTTATAACGCGTCGCGCCCCGGGCCGATTCGTGACGATAACCCGGCCAACGCGGCGCTCGCCCGGGAGATGCTGCCAGTCAATGAACTGCGTCTCAGCATGCGCGTCCGCGCGCCCCATGCTGTCAAACTGCAAGTGGCATTCGCCACGCCCAGCGGTTTCCTGTTTGGGCAACTGCCACTACCGGCCGGGCAACATACGCTTGCTTTGTTAACCCACAAAGACCAGCTGTGGCGGTTGCCACCACAGACTATCAACTCGACTATCAACTCGCCCACTATCAACTCGCCGCAACAGCCAAGCCCCCAGCGTCCGCTAAATATCACCCTGTCGGCAGAACAACCGGTCGCCATCCGCTTTACCGGAACCAACGAGTCGCAGGCCGGACAAGTACAGATCGACCAACTATGGTTAGGACGAGCAGCACGCTATGATCCACCTCCGCGATGGCGGGCGCGGTGGCAGCAAGGTGTTCGCGCTGGGGATGATTGCTACTTAGTTTTCGGTGACAATCCACCCAACTCCACCGATAGCCGCTCAGCCATCGAGGGCGTTCAGCGGACTCAGATTCAAGGACGTGTTGGCAAGCTGAAAACGCCTCTGAAATAATAGCGACCGAACCTCCCCCTCGTTGTGAAAGTCGAAAGGAACCAAAGTCTTGAACGACCATCAAACCAGCTCGCCAGCACCGCGACGCGGCAAACCTCCCGTGAAAGGCTTACTCGGCGCGGTGCTCGTCATCGGCTATTGGTTGCTAGTCCCCACGCTCAACGCGCGGTTCGGACTGGAACTGCCCGAACTGCGCGACTGGAACGCCGGCAATGCGGGGCAACAAGCGGAGCGCGCCGCTGCGGACCCGAAGCTCAATGAGTCAACTGCTGAAAACTCAACTCCCGCTGACAAAGCAAAGCCGGACGCGCGGGCCGAGGCCGATGCCGCCAACTATCAAGGCTCAGCGCT
>CAZHTX010000266.1:4876-8049 GCA_964535475.1 uncultured Pirellulaceae bacterium | reverse complement strand
CACGCTGGCGCGGGGCGGCTGATGGAACCGCACGCTGGCGCGTGGCGGCTGATGGGAACCGCACGCTGGCGCGGGGTGCGGGAGGAAGAAAAAAAGCCGCCGGCGGAATTGCTTCTGCCGGCGGCTTTCTTTGTTTCATCGTGACTGGCCGTAGCCAGTCACGAAGGCGGAGGGCACGGGACTCGAACCCGCAGCCCCTTACGGGGTACCTCAGTTCCAATGAGGCCGCTCACCAATTCGCTTACCCTCCGACTTGAGCTTTGGTGCGCCAAAAGCGAAGTAGGGTGAGACGGAAATCGTGCGGGAGCGTTCGAGTCCAATACGGTGGCTAGAGTTTAACGCCGCTGATCAATTTAATGAAGTCGGCATTGGTCTCAAATTTACCAAGTTGTTTCGTCAGCTGCTCCATGGCCTCAATGTGATGCATGCTGGAGAGACTGCGACGCAACATCGTGACTGCTTCGTAAGTCTCTTCGTCGTGCAGCAATTCCTCGCGTCGCGTGCCACTTTGCGATAAATCGATGGCCGGCCAAATTCGCCGATCGGCCAACCGTCGATCGAGTACCAATTCCATATTTCCCGTTCCCTTGAACTCTTGGAAAATGGCTTCGTCCATCCGGCTGTTGGTATCGACCAGGGCGGTGCCGACGATGGTCAACGAGCCGCCTTCTTGGAACGCTCTGGCGGTGGCGAACAATTTCTTGGGGATGTCCATCGCTTTGACATCCAAACCGCCACTCATCGTCGCTCGGCCGCGCCCCGTCGAGCCGACCCATTTGTTGAAGGCCCGTGCCAACCGGGTGATCGAGTCCAATAGCACGAACACGTCTTGCCCCAACTCGGCCAGCCGCTTTGCACGGTCGATGACCAGTTGGCTGAGCCGCACGTGGCTGTCGACATCCTCGTCCAAGCTGCTGGCGATGACTTCGCCACCGAGCACGTTGCGACGCATGTCGGTGACTTCTTCGGGCCGTTCGTCGACCAATAGCACGATCAGCTTGATGCCGGGGTGATTTTCGCAAATCCCGCGGCTGATATTTTGCAGCATCATCGTCTTGCCGCTGCGGGGCGGCGCCACGATCAACGCACGTTGCCCTTTACCGAGCGGAGAAATCAGGTCGATCACGCGGTTCGTTACCGGATCGCGGCCGATTTCTAATCGCAGCCATTCCTCGGGGTTGATGGCGGTCAATTCGTCAAAATTTTTGACATCGGGAAATTGATCAGCTGGCATCCCGTCGACGTCGAGGATCTCGCGAACACGCGGCCCTTGCTGACGTCTCGCCTGTTGAACCATGGCTCGGATCATCAGCCCTTGGCGGAGGCCGTAGCGATCGATCATCGTGCCGGGGACGAAGGGATCGGTCCGTTCCCGTGAATAATTATGACTGGGGCTGCGGAGAAAGCCGTAACCATTGGGGTGCAGTTCGAGAATGCCTTGGCATTCCTCCAAGGGAGCGTCGCTGGGCACGTCGGCCGGTTCGCCCCCCTCGGTGTTCCTCGCATCGGGCGAGCGTTGATCGGCATTTGGGTTCCGCCGCCGACGCCTCACGCGAGGTTTTCCGTTTGGAGCAGGGCCGCCACCACTGTTGGGGCCACCAGCACTACCACCACTTCCACCGCGACCGCGGTAAGTCCGTTTCTTCTTAGCCATTCGTCACCCGAAGGTCCGAGACGATACGATGCACTAGCAGACTAGGCTTCCACAATAAGGGCATTAGCGCTTCCACAATAAGGGCATTCGCAAACAGTCCTGATTGCCGAAGTGTCCGTCATCGACCGTACACACAAGAGATGCCGCTGAGAGATAACCAGAACAAGCCAATGCGGACGGAGCGGCGACAACGGCCCGCGTGGCGCAACGAAAAAAGACCATGGGGAACAACCCCAAAATCCAAGGATAAACTGTGCGGAGGTCGGCAAACCGACTACTCGCTGCCAGATAACGTCAGCCCACCAAAAAAACGGCTATCCGCCACCTGAGTTGACGTCAACAAGCGACCAATTGAACAAGTTCCACACCAACCGAACACTCAATCTGCTGAGCTCGACCGCTGCACGAACGACAATGACCCCACGACGCCGAGCCTGCTCCATTACCAACTCGATGTTGGCCTAAGGGCACCCGAACGCATTTGACTCGGTAGATCGTTCCAACCGGAAGATCACGTCTCAAGCCAATGTGGGCATCAAGCGAATTCCTTCACTTGGAATCCAGCTTTGGGGGGTGTCCGGAAATTCAATCCACGACTCTGTGGACAGGAGAGAATTCCGAGGTGATTCCTTTTAGAGTTCGCCTTGTTCCCAGCTCCACGCAACGCGTGCCAGGACAAATCAGAGGACGAACAAGTTGTCTTCAGTTCTCCAGCGGAATGTTACACATCGCCCCGGCGGTGTCAAGCCAGGCTGCCCAAGTTTTCAACTAAATGCCCATTTTCAACCGATTTCCTGCCTGTTTTCTCTTTCCTTCCGAATGCCCAGCCTGGTATCTCTGCAAACCACCAATTTAGAACCTGTCCGAGAATTTTAAAAAAGGCCCGCGGCTAGCGCCGTCGGCTCACAGTTTTGGAATGGCCCGCGGCTAGCGCCGTCGGCTCAGTTAACCACCGCGACGCTGCACAGCAGGTGAAATCATTCGGCAAAGTCGTCACAATCGCTAAGTTTCACTCAACTGCGCGTGCTGACCCGGTCGATAACACTGCATGAGGTGTCGCCGTCGTCTCACTTTATTGAGAATTCGAAATGCGTATTTTGTTGCTGACCCTGATCGCCGCCTACCTGGCGCCCCCAGCCGCCGCCGAGATCGCTTGGAGATCCGATCTGAAATCGGCTCGCGGCGAAGCTCAGCAAACTGGCAAGCCCATGCTGCTGCATTTCTATCGTGATCAATGCGTCTACTGCGAACGACTCGAACAAGGTGTCTACCAGGACCCCCAAGTCCAGCAAATGGTGAACCAAATGTTCGTGCCGCTGAAAGTTCACGCCCCCAGCATGCAAACGGTCGCGGAAAGCTTCAAAATTGACCGCTTTCCCACCGATGTCATCGTCCAAGTCGACGGCAATAACGGCAATATCCTCAGCCGTGAGGTCAGTCCCCAAATGACGGCCGATTACCTCGATATGCTGCAAAAACCTTGGCTGGCAAACCAACTCGCAGAGAACAATCCACAGCC
>CAZHTX010000266.1:0-4776 GCA_964535475.1 uncultured Pirellulaceae bacterium | reverse complement strand
ACCAGCAGCCAACGCCCGCAGACGCAACGGTCGCAGACGCAACGGTCGCTGACGGTGCACAGTTTCCCGCAGGTACTCAGGCGGACCTCGCCGGCACTCGCCTAAATTCCGCTTGGCCCACGGTCAGCCAACCCATGCAAACCAGCCAAGTCACCGCCCAGCCGAAAACTCCCCTGCTCGACGGCTTCTGCCCAGTCGCCATGGTAGAACAGGAAGCTTGGGTGGCCGGCGATAGCAAACTGGGGGTCATCCACCTGGGTGAATTGTATTTGTTCAGCACGCCCCAAGCGCAACAAACTTTCCTCCAAGACCCCGACCGCTTCGCTCCCGTGCTCAACGGTATCGACTCGGTCAAATTCATGGATGAACGCAAAATCGTGCCCGGCCGCCGCGAGTTCGGGTTCTTCGACCCCACGACCAACCGCATCTTCCTCTTCTCCTGCGAAGAAACTGCCAACCGCTTCTACAACAATTTCGATCGCTACGCGAATCCAGCAATCGAAGTCATGCGGCAAGCCGCTGCCGATGCAAATCCCCGCCGGTAGTGAAGAGTGAAGAGTGAAGAGTGAAGCTTAGGGCGATGGTTGCGGTTCCGCGATTTCGTCCGCCGGCTCGCTGTAGCTCGGGCGGACACCGGCAATGATCGCGGTTCCGGTGGCGAACATCAGGGTGGCTAAGGCCAGCAAAAAGCCTCGCGCCGCGGTGCTTCCATATCGCTTTTCTATCGTCCGCAGTGAGTGCAAACGGTAAATCGCGGGCAATTGCGTCAGGGCAGCCACAAAGGCCAACGTGGCAAAGACGATGGCGATGCCACCCACAAAGTAATCCTGAATCCGCACGTTCAATCGTCCTCGGGCTCAAATCCATCGAAAAAATCGTCGCCGCGACTCGGCCCCAGCGGATCCACTTCATCGAAGAATCCCGGCCGGTATGGCAAACAATCACCGCCCGGCTGCTGCTCCTCAATCGCCCGCTCCAGCCGCCGCAATTCCAGCCGCGGAGCTTCCAAATCAGGGCAAATCGCAATCGCTCGACGCAGCGCGGTTAACCCCATTCGCAAATCATCTGCGTCAGGATCCTCGCCCTGCAAACGACAATGGGCTAAACCGACCCAAGCCGCGTAATGAAAACGGCGGTACCAAAGACAACAGCGTAACGCCTGCTCGGCGGCGGCGAAATCTCCCAAACCCAGCCAGCAGATCGCCAATTGATGATGGGCCTCGGCGTAATCGGGAGCGTGATCAGTCAGGATCAAAGCGGGTGCTAATGCCGCGGCAAATTCACCACCGTCGTTCAAATGCATCACCCGCAGCAAACGATGCTGCTGAGCGGCTGCCCCTTCGCGGATCATTAATCCCCGAAATGAGTCGTCCGCAGCCAGCCGCACACCACGATCTTCATCGGCCAACCGCCGGCCCAAAGGCTCGATCGCTTCCACATCTCCCAACACGCCCATCGCTAAAGCGGCCGCGCGACGCAGCTCCACGCCACCGTCGCTGAGCACGCGAAGCAACGTGGCGGTCGAATAATATTGCCCAACTTCCGCTGCAAATCGGGGAGCATCGGCAGTGATCAAGTACCGACGATAAGCGCTTACCAGTCGCGCAGTTCTCAACACCGGAGCGGTCACAGATTAGCACCTTAGGAGGGGAGTGAGTGGGGAAAAGGGCAACCACCAGCCTGATCCGGCCCTCCGACCACCGCCGGAAAAGAGCTCGATGATGCAAAAAATCGACCAAGCCCCGCAGGTTGCACTTGTTGCATCCTACACACCCAGGCGGGAGAGGCAAGGAATCTAACGAACCCCACCCCGCAATCTCGCCTCCTCAGCCGCTGCCGCCGCGACAAGCCCGCCACAGCCAGGTAAGATATCGCTAACTCCACTTTCTGCAGCCGAACACCAACTGCAGTCCGCGAAATGAGGCTACTGGTGAGAGCATGACATCCACGCCCCAGGCTGAATCCACGCCCCAGGCTGAATCGGCGCCCCAGGCTGAATCGGCAAGTTTTCGCCAATATTTGCCGCAGCGATTGCTCTTGTTCACTTGCTGCCTGCTGGCTCATTACGGCTTGCTGGACATCTCCAGCTCGCCGGCCGCCCCGCCAATGCCAGATACTTTCCCCAGCCCAGTCACAGGCCGCCTCGCAGCCGATTTGCAGATCGTCACCACCGAGTCCGACTGGCGTCGCTTGGCGGCTCGTATCCAAACCCAAACCGGCTTGCCAATCGTCTTCGATCGCCGGCTCGACCCACTGCGAACACCACCCCAGCAACACGCTTCCCCAACTGCAAAACCAGATTCGCCGACACCAGATTCGCCGACTCAGCAGCCACGGGTCCTCGGGCCGAGCGTCGCCGCCGCGCTCGATCAATTGGCTCAACTGGCCGGGGCCGAATGGTCCAGCGACGGCACCGTGATTTTCGTCGGACCGGCCGATTCAGTCGTCGCCCTGGCGACCCATGTCGTGCTCACGCGGCAGCAAATCGCCGCCAATCCGGCAGCCGTTTCCCGAGGTTGGTTGCAGCCCCGCCCCATTGCCTGGCCCCTGCTGACGACGCCCAACGAGGCGCTGCAGCGAGTCGCTGACAGTTGGGAAATCAGCCGCGAAGGTGTGGAGTTGCCACACGATTTGTGGCCAGCGGCCGACTTGGGTGAAATCGATTTGGCGGCCGCACTGGCGGTCGTCGGTGGTGGTTTCGAGCTCCTGCTGGAACCACTCCCCACATCCAGCCGCCTTCGCAGCAAGACACTTGGGCAACCCGCTGCCCCGTACCAGCGGACCTACCCCGGCTTGGCAATCGACGCCGCGGCGCGGCGAGAAATTGTCGCTCAATCCGCCAACTTGCGGAAACAACAAAATGCCTGGGTGCTGCGGGGCGACGCCAACGCGCACTTGCGGATGGAGTTAGCCCTCTTTGCTCAGCAAGCCAAACAACGACGCGGTGCTCAGCAGCCCGCTGCCGGCCAGCCCATGAACGAACCGGCCAAACGCTATTCGCTGCGATTCGCCGGCTCGGCTCGCCAAGCACTCACTTCGCTGTGCGCCGCCGAAGGGTTCCAATTACAGGTCGCCGCCACAGCGGAAACCGCCCTCGAACAACGCATCGAACTGGAGGCCAAAGACGAAACGATCGAGCAGTTAATCCAGCGGGTCGCCGCCGAAGTGGGCGTGTCACTGAAAACAACTGGCAAACAAGTCACCGTCGAGTGACTCGCGCCCAACTGTCTACCACAGCCAACTCGCTACTTACGCCGCTCGCCAATCAAGCCGCTCGGCGGTGACCAACTCGCAACATCTCGGCCAGCTTGGTCTCAATCGTCCGCTGGACTTTGGCTCGCACGATCGAAGCGTTGGTCGGTACGTAGCCATCCCATTCCAATACGTGATGCCCGACGTGGACGTCAGCCGTGATCGGAAATCCATAAGCCCGGAAGGAAATGTGCAACGTGTCGCCTTCCCACGTCCCTTGCAGATCATTGATCACGCCGCGATAGTCGTCGCGGACCGCTTCCATCAGCTCGTTAAGGCAACGGCGAACGGTGACCGATTCCATCTTGTGGGGAAATTCGTTATGCAGTGCAGGCATGACAGGGTTTCCTGCGTTGTGAGGTGCCAATTCTGAATGCGCCGAAAGCACGCACCTTCGCGCTTGCATCTGGCTTCTTGTATCGGCAATCATGGTGGCAACGCTAGCGAGATTCATGCAAAGTTATGTCCAGGGGCAGGAAAAAACTCCTTGCGGGGGGCGAGCCGGTCTGCTCCCGCCCATTTTCTCGATTCGCAATTATCCCCACACCAGATGCTATGCCAGACCCATCCCCACAATCATCGCAGCCTGCCCAGCCCCCCAGAACGCCCCAGCAATCCACATTTGCGCATCAACTAGACGCGGCCCAAACCCTCGCGGTGGCGATCGAAGCTGCGCGGCTCGGAGCGGCCCAGTTGATGCACTATCGCGACCAATTTTCGGTTCGGGAAAAAGCTCCCAAGGATCTCGTGACCGACGCCGACCTGGCCAGCCAGCAAGCGGTCTTCGCACGCTTGCGCGAAAGCTTTCCCCTGCATGCCATGGTCGGGGAGGAAGAGGGCCAAGACCAACCACCGAGCGACGCGGACGGGCGACCTCGCAGCGATATTCCTTGCTGGATCGTCGATCCGCTCGATGGCACCATTAATTACGTCCATCACTTGCAAAGTTTCTGCGTCTCCATCGCGCTCGCCGCCGAAGGACACCTGCAAGTCGGCGTGGTGCTGGATCCGGTCAGCGAAGAATTGTTTTACGCCACCCGCGGCGGCGGTGCTTTCGTCAGCCGACCGGACGGCAGCCAGGTCCGCCCGCTACGAGTCAGTGCCTGCGCACAATTAGAACGCGCCTTGTTAGCTTGCAGCTTCCCAGCCGGCGTTCGCAAGGATGCGATCGAAGTTCGCCAATTTTGCGAAGTCCTAGAAGCTTGCCAAACGCTGCGGCGACTCGGCTCGTGCGCTTTAAATCTTTGCTATCTGGCTGCCGGTCGACTCGATGGGTATTGGGCGCAAAGTGTCAAATCGTGGGACATGGCGGCCGGTGCTCTGATGGTCGCCGAGGCGGGCGGATTGATGACCAATTTTGACGGGGCGCCGGTCGATCTTTGGCACCCCGTCTTCGCCGCTACGGCCAGCGAGCAATTGCAGCAAGCGTTGCTGGCAAAGCTGCGAGCCGCATAAAAACCGCATCAGCCGCCACGCGCCAGCGTGCGGTTCCCATCAGCCGCCACGCGCCAGCGTGCGGTTCCC
>CAZHTX010000265.1:3727-8084 GCA_964535475.1 uncultured Pirellulaceae bacterium | reverse complement strand
CTCAACCGCGGGTTGCTCGATGCCAACGCGGTGATTGAGCTCAGTAAGTATCTGCTGACCAGCCGCCAAACCTTGCTGGCCGAACAGCTCGAAATTGGCAAACAACTACGCGACACCGAAACGGCCATCTCCGCAAAGCAACGCCAGCTCGCCGAGTTGGTTGCGTCGGATTATCGCCAAGTCATCGAGGCCAAGATTTTTATCGATCGCCAGCCCGGAATGGCGGGGACGATCACGCTGAATTATTTGGTCGACGGCTGCCAGTGGACACCCCGTTACGCGATTCGCGGAGAAGTCGGCAGCGACAAATTTTCACTGCGGTACAGCGCCTTGGTCCAGCAGATCAGCGGCGAGGATTGGAAGAATGTGGAGCTGACCCTCTCGACCGCTTCCCCTTCGGTCAGCGCCACCGGGCCGCAGTTGACGCCGTTTCGGATCTCAGCGACGGCGGCGAACCAGAACCAATTCGCCCAACAGGAATTCGGCAATCTCTCGGCTAATTCCAAACAATTAACCGATCAAGTGAAATCGCTCCGCGCGCGACAGCGAAACGTGGAATCATCGCTGCTGAAAGAGTCGGTCAAGAACCAGCCGCTCGAGCGTGATTTGCAGCTGAACCAATTGGCTGGCGAAATCCAACAACTGGAGCTGGCTGCGGAACCAAACGCCGTGACCCGCATCGCTGCCGATGTCGACGATGACGTGGCCAGCCAAGTCTACGTGTTGTCGCAACCCGTTTCGTTGAATTCGCGTCGCCAGCAACAACTCGTTCGCATCGCCGAGATGGAGTTGGCCGGCGAACTGTACCATGTGGCCACTCCGCTGCTTTCCAGTTACGCCTATCGTCAAGCCGAGATGATCAACACCGAACCGATTGGCCTGCTCGGCGGCTCGGCCGATGTGTATCTCAATCAACGCTTCGTCGGTGTCACCGATTTGCCAACCACCGCCAGCGGGCAACGGTTGCTCGTCGGTTTCGGAGCGGACCAACAAGTTCGCACGCGACGGGAATTGCGGACTAAAGATGACAAAATTCGCGGCGGGAACCGCAACCTCGAATTCACTTACCGGTTGGTGATCGCGAATTTCAAAGATCAAAACGTCGCCATTCGGCTCTATGATCGGATGCCGATCGCCAGCGAATCACGTGACGTGGCTGTCAATCTGCTACCGCCCGAGCGTCCGCTCAGCGAGGATGCGCTCTACACGCGAATTTCCAAAGACCGGGGCATCCTCCGCTGGGATTTAGACGTTCCCGCCGGCAGCCACGGAAGCGATGCTTTTGATGTCGAATATACCTACCAGTTAGAGTTTGATCGCAGTCGCTCGCTTTCCATGCGAGAGCTAAATGATGATCGTCAAGTCGACTTCTTCATGGAACAGCAAGGCCTGCCGGGAGGCATGGGCGGCGGCATGGGAGGCATGGGAGGTGGCGGTATGGGAGGCGGCCAGCCAGAGTGATTCGCGGTTCTCGTTAGCCGTTTGGGCGCTAGCCCGCGGTTCTCGTTAGCCGTTTGGGCGCTAGCCCGCGGTTCTCGTATTGAACCAAACTAATCCCGTGCACCTGAACGGTGGCTAGCGCCAAAACCGCTAACTGTGGCTAGCGCCAAAACCGCTAACTGTGGCTAGCGCCAAAACCGCTAACGGTGGCTAGCGCCAAAACCGCTAACGGTTGGATTGGCAGATCACAAAAAAAGGGTCCACAATGATCAAGGCGATTCGCGAAAAAATCTATCCGCGAAAAGCAAAAACGAGTTGCCCAGATTGTTTGAGTAAACGCGGGAAAACTCAAGGCATCAATGTGATTCTGCTGATGATCACGGCGGCCGGTTGCGGTCTGCCGGGTATCATCACGATTCCATTGATGATCTTCTTCGCAATCAAGGGGGCAATTCCCTGCCACCAATGCCGCCACGCCAAAACCGCTTGAGTCGCCGGTGAACGAAAAGTGACCGCTTTCGCCGGCCCGCCGAGAAGCCTAAAACCTATCCGAGAACCTCAAAAATGCCCGCGGCTAGCGCCGTCGGCTCAGGGTTCTCGGATAGGCTCTAAGTGGTGCGGGTGGTTTATGATCTACCTGGCAGCAAACATTTAGTTGCCTGTTGACTGGATTCAAAACTTTCAGCGTGAGATACAGCAAGCTATGGCTAAGTTCAAAATCGGTGTGCTGGGTTGCGGCATGATCGCGGAGCTGGGGCATTTGCCAGCGATCACTCAATGTCCAGACTTGGAGCTGTATGCGTTGTATGACCTCGATTGGCAGCGGACGCTTGATCTGCAGAAACGCTTCGGGGCTCGGCACGCTTTTCCGACCGAGGAGGCTTTCTGGAAAGCTGGCTTCGATGCCGTCGTGATCTGCACTCCGGCTCCGTTGCACCGCGAACATGTGCTAGCAGCCGCCGACCATGGCAAACATGTCCTCTGCGAAAAACCGCTGGCAAAATCAGTCGCGGATATCGAAGTCATGCGTGACCGGATGCAGACCGCCGGGCTGTTGTTGGCAACGGGTCTCACTTATCGCTTTAGCCACTCGGCGATGGAGATCCGCCGCTTGGTGCGAGAGAAAGCAATCGGCGAAGTCCGTGCACTGCGGCTGGTGTACCTTTGGAATTTGCACGGGAAATGGGAATGGGACGATCAGGGGCGGATGATCCCTAGCAAGCTGCGAGTTGGTCGCATGCTGGAAGGAGGCCCAATGGTCGATTGCGGAATCCATCAGATCGATTTGGCGCGTTGGTGGCTAGGCTCCGAAGTCGCCTGGCAGCATGCGATTGGTATCTGGGTCGAGGACTTTGAAGCGCCCGATCATGTCTGCTTGCACATGGGGCATTGCTGCGGCGCCCACTCAATGATCGAGATGAGCTTTTCCTACAATGCGACCTCACAAGAGCCCCGGTCGCACTTTCAATATGAATTAATTGGGACCGATGGAGTGCTCCGCTACAATCGCGAAGAGCACTCCTTCGAACTCAGGAACTCGCATGGCACTCAGTACCTGCACTGGCATGGCGAGAAGAACTTTGTGGGCATGTATTACGAGTTCGCCAAAGCGCTCGCGACGGGCACCCTGGGTGACATGCCCAGCGCGGATGACGCATTGATGGCCACGAAAATTTCCGAAGAAGCAACACGGCAAGCAATCCGCGATCGGGCCCGCTTCAGCAGCGATTGCCACTCGACCTTGCAAAAGTCGGTCCCGCAACCAGCAGAACTGGTGAATGTGCCGCTCGAGGCAAACGAGCATCCCGAAGCCTTATAGCAGCTAAAGTCGCCTTTCGCTCCGCCGAAAGTCCACGCAAACGCGACTCCGTTTACCGCCTAGTCGCGCCCGATAGCATGGCTTGCCGCAAGCCCTTGTCGACTGGCTTGCTGGACAGCCAGATACCGAACAACGCTTTTTTGAAAGCTAGCCCCGGAACGGTCCCTTGGACTTGGCCATTCTTGACGATGTACAACCCGTTGCTTGGCACATGGATAAAATCGTAGACATCGTTTTTGCTGACTTCATCTTTGAGCGTATTGATAAACGTCTCGGTTTCTTTGGCAATCGTTTCGGGCTTTCCACCGGTTGACTGCACGAGCCCTTCCTGCAGTGATGCCAACAGCGACGATCGGCTGACAAACCGCGAAGTAATGTGCACGCGGATGGCCATGAATTCATCGGCCGCGAGAATCGCCTCCGCGTCACGACTCGGGCGCTGCAAGTAAAGCCCCGTTTCATAAATCTGAATAAACGCCTTGGAACGCGTGCCGGCTCCGTTGAGCACCAACTTTTGTCCGCTGACGGTCAGCTCCGCACCGAGCTCCGCCTTGGCTGCCAGCGGCGCCGCGAAGCCAAGCGAAATTATCAGCAGGAAGTATTGAATGCCACGCATGATTCCCTCTGCATAAAGCGAGTTAACAACAGCTACCAGAATGGGGTAGGCACTGTAGCGAAATCGTGATTCCCTGGGAACAGCGAAATCCGCCGATCGAAAAATGCCATTTCGCCAGCGGCAGCAGATATAATCGAGTGCCTTCGCCCTTCCCTCCTCCGACTCCCCCCAGGTTTCATGTTTCGCACTTTTTACTTGACGGTGCTCGCCATTGTTTTGGCGATCGGCAGTGGGTCCCCCAGCATCGCGGCCGATCCCGCCGCGGGGCCCAATTTCATTTTGATGATTGCCGACGATATGGCGACCGAGGATTGCGGCCCGATGGGACACCCCCATATTCGCACGCCCAATCTCGACCGCTTGGCCGCCGCGGGCATGACCTTTGAGCAAGCATTCTTGACTTGCAGCTCGTGCAGCCCAAGTCGATCCAGCATGATCAGCTGTCGTTATCCGCATCAAACCGATGCCGAGCAATTACATCA
>CAZHTX010000265.1:0-3627 GCA_964535475.1 uncultured Pirellulaceae bacterium | reverse complement strand
TTGCAAAACTGTCCCGCCGATAAACCATTCTTTTTGTGGTTGGCTGCCGTCGATCCCCATCGCGACTATGCCGAAGGGATCATCGCCGAACCGCACACCGCGGCCGACGCCGTGGTCCCGCCCTATTTGCCCGACACGCCTGAGGTCCGCAAAGATCTAGCCCTTTATTATGATGAAATCACGCGGCTCGATTCCTACGTGGGGGCGGTCCTGGACCAGCTTCGAGCAAGTGGCCGGGCTGACAACACCTATGTGATTTTCATCAGTGATAATGGACGGCCATTTCCCCGCTGTAAGACAACCGTGTTGGACAGCGGTATTCGCACACCAATGTTCATTCAGCACCCTCAACAAATCCCCGCCGGCTCAAGGACGCAAGCCCTGGTCAGCACCATCGACATCGGTGCCACGATTTTAGAACTGGCCAATGTGCAGCCAGTTGAGGCGATGCAAGGCGAATCATTTCGCCCCGTCTTATCCGACCCCGCGGCTGAGCATCGCAAACAAATATTTGCCGAACAGAACTGGCATGATTACGATGCCAACCAACGTGCCGTGCGAACAACACAATTCAAATACATTCGCAATTTCGCACCCGAATTAACACGTTCGCCCCCGGCCGATGCGGTCCGCAGCCCCACGTTCCTGGAAATGCGACGGCTGCGCGATGCCGGCAAACTTGATACCTATCAAATGCAGTGTTTTATCAGCCCGCAACCAGCCGAAGAACTATACGACGTAGTGGCCGATCCGCATGAATTGATCAACTTGGCCAATGATCCCGCCCATCAGCAAACGTTGACCACGCTCAGGAAAACGCTGGACGACTGGCGGGCGGAAACGTTTGATGCGGCTTACACCTTTCGTTCGCCCGATGAGTTTGATCGTGAAACGGGCGATCCATTAGCCAATCGCAAGCGTCCCCGCGCCGGCAAGTACGATGGCTTTGTGCCGATGTTCAATGGACAAGATTTGAGTGGCTGGAAATTGATCAACACGCATCCTTCAACCTGGAGCGTGAAAGGTGAATTATTAGTCTGCAGCGGCAAGCCGATCGGCGAACTGAGAACGGAGCGGATGTATCAGAATTTCGTGATGGACTTGGAGTGGCGACACATGGTTCCCCGCGGTAACGCGGGGGTTTTTGTGTGGGCGGATGACATCACCGCGCGCGGGGTTCCGTTTCATCGCGGGATTGAGGTTCAAGTCTTGGAGAACGCCTATGGCAACACAAAATCTTATACCACGCACGGAGACATTTTCCCCATTCATGGCGCCACCATGAAACCGATCAACGGACGCGGTGGTCAGCGAGCCTTTCCGCTGGAGAACCGCAGCCACCCGAGCCCCGAGTGGAACCACTATCGCATCGTTTGCAACAACGGTGAGATAGCGCTCGCCGTGAATGGCAAATTCGTCACGCAAGGCCGCGCCGCTTCACCCAGCAAAGGCTATATCTGCATCGAATCAGAAGGCGGCGTGGCCCATTACCGCAACGTGCGAATCAAAGAATTGCCCGACACGCCGGTCGATCCCGCGGACGTGGCAATTGCTGACCGCGGCTACCGCTGTCTCTACCAGGGAATCGACTTGGCGGGCTGGAAAACCACGGCTCCCGACGCCTGGCGGGCCAACGACTGGGTGCTCGATTATCGCGGAGCGAAAACTGACGGCGGTGAGTCGGCACCACTGACAACCGTGGCTCCATTCAGCGATCTCAAGTTCGTCTTGGACGTGCGCCCCTCGGAGCAGTCGGGGCTGATTCAGATCAACGTCGCCGGAGTCGAACTCCGCAGTGATCGCCCGGAACTGGCTGAGGCTTTCAAGACACCTGGCCAATGGAAACGGCTGGAAGGTCGCATTGCCGACGGGAAACTGGATCTCAGCATTAATGACAAAAAGCTAATCAGCGGCCAAGCGCTGTCACCAGATCGTGCCGCCGGACCACTCAGCTTGTCCGCCGAGGGCCCGACTTCGTTCACCAACATTTATGTTAGCGAGTAAGGATCGAGCGATGTCAATTAGTCGAGGATGTCAATTTGTTTGACATCCTCGACAACCAACTGCTTGGCCGAGTTATGCAAGCTAATTACACCTCGCACGCGGATGCTTTGGTTGAGGAACGTTTCTAAGTTGGCATTCGCCAGCGGCCCGGTGAGCGCCGAGTTGTTAACGACGATGGTAAAGTTTCGGGGGCTGCGAAAGTTGGGCTCTGAGTTCAGCAGCAATCGATCACGGTCTCCCAATTCGCGGCCGCTCTTGACCATCAACTGAACCGTCACCGCTGCCCCCTCCGCGGCCGCGTTGGCAGCGGTCGGATCGAGCACTCCGCTGGGCAGCGGGGCGGGTAAGGGTTGAGCTTGCAATTTACTCAACGGCACGCGCGACTGGATGGCGATCTCGCCATCTTCGTGCCGCAATTGCAGAGCGACCAGCGGATCGGCTGCGGTCCAGTCGATTTCGATGGAACCGAAATGATTGCCGTAAGGCAGCGCCGCCACGCGCAAGCGGTTTGCCTCCACTTCACGCCAACCTTGCGTCGCCTGGTTCAGCCCGCTGGCGGTGATATCGTAGAGCGGATAGCCAACGCTGGCTGGATCGACCGAGATTTCCCCGAGGTGCCGATCGCCGCTGATGATCACCACGCCGCTCGCCTGCGTTTCCCGAATCAGCTGATAAAGCCGAGTTTGCTCGCGGGGCATGTTGCCCCACTTTTCAAAGGGATGGTCGTTGCTGAGCACTTGAATGCTGCTGCCGATGATTCGTAACTCGGCTGGTTGCCGGAGTTGTTGCTCCAGCCACTTCCATTGGGCTTCGCCGAGCATCGTGGCATCGGCCCCGTCGGCCGTGATGTAGGGTCGAGCGCGAAAGCCGGGCAAAGGAGCGTCGGCTTTGGCCAGCTCGCTGCGGAAATAGCGAGTGTCCAACATGATGATCTGCACTCGCTGACCGACCGGGCCGATCGTCCGCGAATGATAGATGCCGCGCTGCGAGCGGCGGGGCGAATCGTCCGGGGTGGCGAAGAAGTCATGAAACAACTCTGCCGCCACATCTTTGTGCTCCCATTCGACGCCAGCATCATTGTTGCCATAGTCGTGATCATCCCAAGTGGCCATGATCGAAACGTCGCGTCGCAAGCGGGCAAAATCAGGCAACCGGGCCAGCTGCCGGTAGGAATCAGCGATTCGCTCGGGGGTCGCCGGCTTCAGTTTCCCATCAACCAAATCGGCGTAGATATTATCGCCCAGCAACAGCAAAAAATCAGGGTTGTAATCGGCGATGGTTCCCCAAATCGGACAGGGCTTGAACTGATTGGCGCAAGAGCCGAAGGCGATTCGCTGGATTGGGCCAGTTTCTTGAGCGGGGCCATCAGCCGAGCAGGTTGCCAGTCCGATCCCAAACCAGCAGGATGCTGCAATAAAGAGGAGTAGGTAAAAGGTGGCTGCTGGCCGTTGTATTTTCAAAATCATTTAGGTTGTGTCCAAAGTTGCCAATTGAAGTGTCGCCAGATTAGCGATCAACCGGCACTTTGTCTCGTGAAGATTCCGAGAAGGCCGGCATCGAGCTGGCTTAGCCGCCACGCGCCAGCGTGCGGTTCTATCAGCCGCCACGCGCCAGCGTGCGGTT
>CAZHTX010000264.1:5031-8101 GCA_964535475.1 uncultured Pirellulaceae bacterium | reverse complement strand
GAAAACGTAAACGGGCTGGCCATCACGTTGCCGTTGTTATTGAATTGAGTGCGGCGAACATCGACCGGCATCGGTTTACCGTGCAGATCTTTCAGGGCCGGCTTGGGGTCGAACGAATCGACGTGCGAAACGCCCCCCGACATGAAGCAAAAGATGACCCGTTTTGCTTTGGGGGCGTGGTGCGGAGCGGTCAACGCGGCGCCGGCCGGCAATGCGTTTCCGTTCTGTTTATCAGCACCTCGCGCCGCGTCTGCCGCCAGCCCCGCCAACGCCACCGCCCCAAACCCGGTCGATGTCTGTTGCAGCCAGCGTCGTCTGGAAAAATGCCCCAAGTCGCGATCATCGAACATAGATAAACTCCTTAAATGTCAGCATTGCGGCAGCTAATTCAGACCAACTCGTCAGCGGCGTAATTTCTGTTGGGAGCTTGCCCAGTTCGGCCAGTTGCCTCTCGCCAGTTGCCCGCTCGCTGCGGAGCCGCAGCACTGTCGCTCGCTCAGTCGCGGTTAACGACGCGAGCACGCGGGCGTCGGGCAAATAGATAGGGGAGGATTGGGCGAGCGTCTCCAGTTGTTCGTCACTCAGGGCCCGATCGTATAACTGAGCAGACAAAATGTTCCCCGCCAGCAGTCGATTACCTCCCGCCGGTAAATGCCGCAAACCAAAGCTGACGACAGTGTCACCGGCTTGAAAATGAAAAGGCCCGTCGCTGCGATAGGGTTTGCCGTAAGGTTGGCCGTTGCGATAACCAACAATCTGCCCATCCTCATGATAGGCGATGGCAATCTGTACCGGCTGCTGCACCGCCGAAGTTTCTGGCGGCCCTGAAAAGGGCTGCGTGCGGGCAAAGCCATTGCTGCCCGCCAACCACTGTCGCGGATCCCGTTCACCAAACACGATTGAATCAAAGCGAACACCATCGCGAGTCTGCACCGTCATCACTCCGCCGCCAGCTTGCTGCAACGTATCGAGTTGCACCCAGGCGACTAGCGTCTTGGCTCGCAACGATTGCTGCAGCGGGGCGGTCAGCAGATAACCACCTCCCCCCGTTTGCAAGCGACCTGCATGCAGCTTTGCCGTTCCCGCCAGTTCTCCTTTCAGACCACTTGGTTGACCGTCTAAACCTTGCTCAAAATTCCAACTGAGCAGCGCGGTGGGGAAACCTTCGAGTAAGGCTGCTTGGTTGTCCTTGGTCGCCTCCGCAGCCTTCGTTAACTGCTCTCGCAAAGCATCGCGAGCCGGTTCCATGATGGCTAGTTCGTCTTGTTTGAGTCGGCTAATTTCTCGGCGTAATGCCTGGCCTTGCTGCAAACGGTCGGAAAATTGTCGTTGTGTCTCGTCAAGATAAATCAGCAGTTGCTCCACTTCAGCATCGCTAGGTTCTCGGGCAAACGCGGTCACAAACATGTGTCGCAACCGTTCGCGATCGCTCCTCAGCGATTGATCCCTGAGCGTCGCTGCCGCCCACTCGTTGGCGTATCGAGCAACTTGGGGGCTGTTCATCATGGCCAGTGATTGAGCTGGCACGTTTGTCGCGTCACGCCGTCCCACCGTGCTGAAAGGCTCAGGGAAATCGAACGCTCGCAAAAATGGATCGAGGTTGTTTCGCATCACTTTCAGGTAAATGCTCCGCCGCTTTGAGTCGGCGTTTACCGGGGGACCGTAGCCTTTAGGATCCAGTTGGCCGGTGGTGAGCAGCAAAGTATCACGAATGACTTCGGCTTCCATTCGCCGCACGTTGGCGTGCGATAACCAACGATTCTCCGGATCCGATTTTTGACTTGCCGCCGACGGCAATGAGTCTTGTTGCCAAGCTTGAGAACGCACCAGCTGGCGAATTAGCGACTTGAGCGACCAACCTGTATTGGCAAAATCAGTGGCCAGCCAATCGAGCAATTCAGGATGCGACGGCGTTTCCCCGAGCGCTCCGAAATTGTCGGGCGTGGTTACGATTCCGGCGCCGAATAAGTGGTGCCAAACTCGGTTCACTATCACGCGTTTGGTAAAGGGATTTTCGTCGCTCAGCAGGTCTTCCGCCAACTCCAACCGACCACTGCCCGTTGCCTGATAAGGAGTGTCGTTGACAGCGGTTAGGAACCTGCGAGGAACGGGACGCCCCGGAAATTTGTGGTTCCCGCGAACAAACAACGGCTGCTCGCTGCCTCGTGTTTCATCGAGTCCGGGCACGCGGGTCGGCACCGGAATTTGAGCTTCCAGCGTTCGGTAGGACTTGATCAATTCGGCCGCCTTGCCCAGGCTTGCCAGTTGATTGGGCAAGATACCTTCGGCAAGGCATTGGTCCAGCAACATCGCTTGAGCATCGCTGGCCTCCTCATGTTGCCAAGCGGTGATTGCCGCATTGATCACGGTGCCCAAACCGCTCGCCAGTGTTTCCAAATCAGTGGGTGCCTCGATCTCGCGCAGCGTTGCCAACGATTCTGACGTGGCTGTGGGTACGTTGACTCCCTTGGGAACGAGCAACGCTCGGCGAATCCCAAACCAAGATCGCGGCTGGTTGTTTACCAACAGCGGAGCGTCTTCCGCCGCGGCCAGTTCCAAGTGAATCGAGTCGCCGTCCCAGTAGCTGAGATCAAAGCGTTGCCAACTCCAATTATTGCTCAGTTTTTTGACGGGATATACGGTCCCGTTGCGAGGATAATCCTGCACCACGTATCTTAAGCTTGCTTGAGCGTCTCCGATGACTTGTGCCCAAACCTCATAATCTCCATCCAGCTCCCAGTCTGGCGAAGTCAAACGGGCAGCATCCTTGCTCGACAACAAGTGTGAGTAGCTGCCACCAGGGTAAATTCCCCAGAAGACTTGCTCGCCCTCGGCGCGCAGGGCAAACTGGCCCGCTGGTTGGCTGCTGGTTGGTAGCCCATGCCCGTTTTGGTACCAACGTTGATATTGTTCGTCCTGGGATAAATCAAAATGCTGCACGCCGGGAGTTGCCAGCAAGGTCTGCCAAGCTTCGGCTTGCTGTTGCTCGGCGGTCAGCAGTGATTTCCAGGCAGCCGCTAGGGGCTGGGGTTGGTCAACAGCCTTCAGCAACGGAGCAAGTAGCGCCGCC
>CAZHTX010000264.1:0-5021 GCA_964535475.1 uncultured Pirellulaceae bacterium | reverse complement strand
AACTATCGCGCGGAGGTGCTTGCTCCCGCTCGCCAAGCTCTTTGAACCAAGTGGTCAGCCGCTCGCCACTGAGACTCGCACGCCACTCTTCGGCAACGCTTTGACGAATCTGTTCTTTGAGTTCAGTTAACTGATCTCGACCCGCGTTCAATCGCGACGGTAAATCGACCACCGTGCGTCCCGGCCGGCAGGCATTCAGCACACCGTACAACGCGTAGTAATCGTCCTGGCTGATCGCATCAAATTTATGATGGTGGCAACGGGCACAGGAAACGGTCAGCCCTAAAAATGCCTTGGAAAATGCATTGATTTGGTCATCGGTAAAACGTACCCGTTCGTCCAGCGCATCGGTGGGAGCAAACCCATGGAATACCATTCGCCAATGGGCCGTACCAATCGCTGATTCATTCCAGCCTCGCTCGGGATTCGTCCGTGGCTGGTCCAGTAAATCGCCCGCGACATGTTCTCGCAACAATTGATCATAGGGAACATCATCGTTGAGCGCGCGAATCAAATAATCTCGATATTGCCACGCCCCCGGGTTTACCGGGTCCCCTTCGCTGCCATGCGACTCGGCATAGCGAATCCAGTCCATCCAGTGCCGCGCCCAACGTTCACCATATCGCGGGCTGGCTAACAACGTATCGATCAATGCATCCAACGCTCGCGAACGCTCTTCGGCCGATTCGGTTCGCAAGTTGGTGGTCCAAGTCTGTAGCTCTTCGGGAGTGGGTGGTAGGCCGTGCAAAGTGACAAACAAGCGACGCACCAGCACTGCGTCGGCGGCGGGCGGGTTTGGCTCCAGTCCAGCATCGCGTAGGCCGCCGAGGATAAATTGATCAACGGTCTGGGAACTCCAGTTGTTGTCGGCCAATGCGGGCGGTTGCGTCGCTTGAATCGGCTGGAAACTCCACCATTGTTTCCGTTCCGCAAAGCTCGCTTCCCATGTTTGCGTTGCTCCCCCAGCATCCGCCGTCGGGGGTGCGTCGCGTGGATCGACCGCCCCCCGCTCAATCCAACGCTCAAAATCATTGATCACTGAGTCGCCCAGGCGGGAAGCCCCCAGAGGCATCTCCAGCCCCTCGATCTGATGCCGCATCACGGCTACTAGCAAGCTCGTTTTTGCCTCGCCTAAGACAATCGCCGGGCCATTATCACCGCCGTCCAAGAGCGCCTGACGGTGGTCAACCGCCAAACCGCCTTCGGCAGTGTCTTGAGAGTTATGACATTCATAACAATGCTCCACCAACACCGGGCGGATGTTTGATTCGAAAAACGCGAGCTCAGCGTCGTCGGCCTCAGCGGATGGGCCGTTGGTGATCAACGCGGCGGACAACAGCAGGGGCAACAACTTGGCAACTGCCACCCAAATGGCATTCAATCTTGCGCTCAACACTGACTCCTCAAAAAATCGCAATTCGCTTGGTTCATCCGCATTAATCCCAGATTCGCATCACCCCATGATACATCAACCAAGCTCGTTGAGTGTCGAGGCTGGTTGGGAAATCGCCGCCAGGTGCGATGGTACATTGCCGCAGCTATAATCAACGGAGACCGAGGCTCGAGTTTGGCTGCCAAGCGATCCGACTCCTGCATGCCGCTTCCCGCCCACATCTCTCTCCTCTCAGGAATCACTCGCAGATGATTTACTCAACTCGCCGCGGAGCGCGTTACGCATTCATGAGTGTCGCTTTGTTGTTGCCCGCCTCGGTAGCGAAACTTGACGCCCAGGACGCGGGTGGGGCCGGTCCGCCGGTTGCCGAGGCAATCGCATCAACCCCGCTTGAGGGCGATGAAACGTCCGAGTTCACTGTTCACAACTTCGAGCGACTGGCGTTGAACGATCTGTATTTCTCCGAAGGAGCGCACGCTGGAGATATCAATGGCGACGGCATGATGGATGTTGTCTCAGGCCCGTACTGGTACGCCGGTCCCGACTTTACCGCCAAGCACGAGATTTATCCCCCCGTTCCGCAAAATCGCGATCGCTATGCCGACAACTTTTTCTCTTGGGTCTACGACTTTAACGGGGATGGACATAACGATGTGTTCGTGGTCGGTTTCCCCGGAACCCCCGCTTATGTCTACGAGAATCCTGGTCCTCAGCAATTGGGGAACCACTGGATAAAGCACGAAGTCTTCGATTGGGTCTCCAACGAATCACCGCAATTCACAAATATTTATGGTGATGAACGACCGGAATTGATTTGTACTCGTGATGGATTTTTCGGCTTTGCCACGATTGATTGGGATGACCCTTGGCAGACTTGGAGCTTTCATCCTATCTCCGACAAGATCGCCGCGGCACGCTTTGGGCATGGGCTGGGTGTCGGAGATGTGAACGGAGACGGTCTGTTAGATATCATCCACGCTGGTGGTTGGTTTGAGCAGCCGACCGATGCGGCCATCTCGCGCCGCTGGGTATCGCACGTTCATGCTTTCAGCAGCAGCTACGGGGGTGCGGATATGTTCGCTTATGATGTCGACGGGGATGGTTTGAATGATATCATCACCAGCGATGCCGCGCATGATTTCGGACTTGGCTGGTACCATCAGACGATCAAAGACGGCAAGTCACAGTTCGAGTACCATCCGATCATGGGCTCGCACCCCAGCGAGAATAAATATGGCGTTTTGTTCTCCGAGTTGCACTCAGTCGGCCTCGCCGATATCGACGGCGACGGCCTGCAAGACATTGTTACCGGAAAAACATACTATTCACACCATCAACAAAGTCCCATGTGGGATGCCGGGGCGGTCGTCTATTGGTTTCGTTTGACCCGCAGCGAAAAGGGTGTCGACTGGGTGCCCTATCAGGCAGATGGTGAGGCCGGTATTGGTCGCCAGTTAACCATCCTCGACATCAACGGTGACGATCAGCTCGATTTTGTTGTCGGCGGCATGCAGGGCGCGCACGTTTTAATGCAGCGGCGATCGCCAGTCACCGAAGACCAATGGCTGGCCGCTCAACCGCAACTCTATACTGGCCCGCAGCTACCCTCGATCGAGAATGCGGTGGCCACGAGAGGACCGCAGCCTCAGTTCACCGACGGGTCCGCGAGCGTTGCCGGTGTGATCGAAGCGGAGAGCTTGCAAGTGACCGTATCGAACGGACGCGTGGGACCACAGCCAATGGCCAATTTTCGCGACGGACGTTGGAGCGGTGACAGTCAATTGTTTTGGAACGGCGGACAACCGGGTGATGTGATGACAATCGAATTACCACCCCAATCGCAACCTTTCGAGCTTGAAATCGTGATGACATGCGCCAGCGACTACGCCGTTGTGCAATTCGCACTCGACGGTAAATCGCTGGGGCAGCCGCTCGATCTCTATGAGCCCAAGGTGACCACCACGGGTGTGTTGAAGTTCACCAATCTCGCCGCGACCGACAAACCAAGCACGCTGACGATCCAAATCGTCGGCGCCAATCCTAAAGCCAAGCGTGCTCACATGGTGGGCGTTGATTACTTGAAAATCATACCCAACTAGGGCTACGACTTGGTGGCGGTCAATTTTGAAACGACTACCAGAGTCAGGAACGCCAGGGGGATCGTCACGATCCCCGGTTGCGTAAAGGGAGCCGGCGCCAAAGCGGGATCCATTCCGTAAACCTGTTTGAAGGTATCACTGCTCAGTAAGATCCAGCCCAGCGAACTGACCATCCCCACAATCACGCTGGAGATGACACCTTGCCGCGTCGTCTGCTTCCAAAACAATAACATGACTAGCGCTGGAAGGTTCGCACTGGCTGCCACGCTGAAGGCCCAGCCGACCAGATAACTGACATTCATCTTTTCGAAGAGAATCCCCAGCACAATCGCGATCGCGCCCACCACGACGGCGGCAATTTTGGCAACGTGAACGCGTTGTGCGTCTGACAAATTCCAGCCGGCATAGCCACACAGCAGGTCATGCGCGACAGCGCCACTGGACGCTAAGATTAACCCGCTGACCGTCCCCAGCACGGTCGTAAAGGCAATCGCCGAGATGATCGCAAATAGAATTTGGCTCATGCTGCGAGCTAACAAGGGCGCGGCCATGTTATTGTTGCTCATGTCCAACGCACCGCTGGTCATCGCTCCCAAGCCTAAGTACAGCGTTAACACGTAAAAGAATCCGATGCTGGCAATGCCCACGATCGTACTCTTACGAGCGGCCGCCCCATCTTTCACGGTGTAATAACGAATCAAGATATGAGGCAACGAAGCGGTGCCGCAAAAGAGCGCGAACATCAGCGACAAAAAGTTAATCCGGTCACGCACCAGGGTCCATGAATCGTTGCTGGCCTCGCCACGTATCCCGGCGAATTTCGGATGCTCGCCCGGCCTTAATACTTGGCTGCCAGATGTGGGCTTTTGGAAGTAAACGATCGATTTCCCCTCAGCATGCTCAATCACCTTGTCTCGCCACAAAACCACTTGGCTATCGTGCAGCACACGAAAAAACTCCAGCGGTCCGAGTGGCCCAGTTTCCGTTTCACCTGCGGGTAATTCCGAAACATGGCCCACCGGGTGCGGAACCCTCTGACCTTCTCCGTCGCCGAAGGGTAAGCCATTGACGAATTTGCCCGCGTCACGATCCGTGATGACTTGAGCCTCGTGCAGGAAAATCCCCTCCTCATCGCTGGTCATGCTGAAAGCTGTAAAACCACCCGTCGGATCGGCCAAGCGAATAAAGCCCTGCTCTTCCCAGCCGTCATCCTCCGGCAAGATCGTCCTGCCGGCTATGGATCCCTGGGAAAAACCTTCCCCACTGAACGGCCCAAGTTTTTGAAATTGATATCCGTCGTTTCCTCCCTCTTCGACGCTGAATCCGCGTTGCAAAACCATGACGGTTAGCACCAGGCTGAAGACGACCAGCAACGAACCTTTGAGGAACTGGACCCAAGTCGTCGAGACCATGCCGGCGGTGATCACGATCACAATCACCGTTGCGCCGACAATTAAAACCCCCGCCCAGTGTGGCAGACCAAGCAGCGGCTGGATCAACACGCCAGCACCAACCATTTGCGGAATCAG
>CAZHTX010000263.1:0-8106 GCA_964535475.1 uncultured Pirellulaceae bacterium | reverse complement strand
CAGCCGGTGGATCGACGGGGGCTGGTTCTTCAGCCGGTGGATCGACGGGAGCTGGTTCTTCAGCCGGTGGATCGACGGGAGCTGGCTCCTCCGCGGGAGGTTGTCCGTTGTAACGCACCAAGCGTTCCGCCCGTGCTGGATCGATTTTTCGGAGGGCGACGATGTCGACGCCGCTGTAGAACTCGGGACCTTCAAATTGTTCAATTTGAGCAACGGTTCCAGGCACATCGGGACGCATCGTGCGGCCGTCGGCGAACAGCGTCGTCAGGGCTTGCGCATCTTTAGCGGGACTGAAGTCCATGTCGTAGAAGACGTGGTACCTTGGCGAGCTGCTGGTGGTCACTCGCATGCGAGCGACGAACAGCGCCGGAATTACAGAGAGCAACGCAAGCGTGGCGGCGATGGCCATGAAGGCCGTCGGCAATTTATCGGAAGAGTCGTCGTCAACCACCGGATCGACCGAGAGGGCTTCGAAGTCACCCAACAACTTCTGCACGCCCGCTTCGTCATAACGCGGATCTTTGGCATCGATGTACAAGAAGAACTTGTCGTCGGTGACCGCGTCAAACCGGGAATTTGTAAACATTGGGTTGGAAAATCGCGGCAGCTTGTTCAGAGCAAGCATGCCGAAGAACGCTCCGAAGCTGGCCAACAGAATCGTCAGCTCGAACGAAACCGGGATGAACGCCGGGATGCTCACGAACGGCTTGCCTGAGATGATGTACGGGTAGTCAATCCCGTTCATCCAGATCTGCATGGTCAAGGCGATCATGGTACCGGTCAATCCGCCGCCCAACGCAATCCACGGCAACACCGTTGGCTTGATACCGAGGGCGGTATCAATGCCATGCACCGGAAAGGGCGTGTAGGCGTCGGTTACGGTATACCCAGCATCACGGACTCGCCGACAGGCAGCCAACAACGTGGGGACCGAATCGAATTCGGCCATGTAACCGTGTACTGTTTTTTGATTTTCCGCGGACATACTCAAAATCTACAGGCTAGTCCGATTGATTGATAAATAACGAACCTCAGCGATCTATTGGGACTGCCCCAACTCAATCGCGTGCGAAATGCTCTTTGTGCGCCAGCTGGTGGGACAGCGTGGCCTTGGTTTCCGCCATGTTGATGATTGGCATCAAGCGGCAGAACAGCAAGAACAGCGTAAAGAACAGCCCGAAGGAACCGATCAGCATGCCCCAGTCGACCCACGTTGGGCTGAAGTAATTCCATGCACTGGGGAGATAGTCTCGAGACAACGAGGTCACGACAATCACGAATCGCTCGAACCACATGCCAATGTTGACAAAGATCGTCACGATAAATATCAGTTTCGGATCGGTCCGCATGCGTTTGAACCAAAAGACTTGCGGACTGATCACGTTACAGGTAATCATCGTCCAGTAGGCCCACCAATAGGGGCCGAAAGCACGGTTGATAAAGGCAAACTGTTCGGCGGGGACTTGGCCGTACCAAGCGATGAAAAACTCGGTGCCATACGCCAGTCCGACGATCGTGCCCGTCGCCAAAATAATCTTGCACATGTTTTCCAAGTGCCGAATCGTGATCAGGTGCTCGAGCTTAAAGATGCTCCGGGCCGGAATCATCAAAGTCAGCACCATCGCGAACCCGCTAAAGATCGCTCCGGCAACAAAATAGGGCGGGAAAATCGTGGTGTGCCAACCGGGCACTTGACTGACAGCAAAGTCAAAAGAAACGATCGTGTGCACGCTGAGCACCAGCGGCGCGGCGAGGGCTGCCAACAACGCGTAAGCTTTTTCGTAACGCATCCAGTGACGGCTCGAACCACACCAGCCCAAGGCCAGAATGCCGTAGGCCATCCGCCGCCATTTGTTCTTCGAGCGATCACGGAAAGTGGCCAAGTCGGGCACCATCCCCATGTACCAGAAAAGCAGCGACACCGTGCCGTAAGTACTGACGGCGAAAACGTCCCACAGCAGCGGGCTGCGGAACTGGGGCCACATCCAAAGGTTCAAGCTCGGATAAGGTGCGAGCCAAAAAGCCAACCAAGCCCGACCGACGTGAATCCCGGGAAACGTCCCCGCGCAAATCACCGCAAAAATCGTCATCGCCTCGGCGGCACGGTTAATGCTGGTACGCCACTCCTGACGAAACAGGAACAAAATCGCGCTAATCAAGGTGCCCGCGTGACCGATACCAACCCAAAACACAAAGTTAACAATCGGCCAGCCCCAGAACACCGGAGAGCGGTTACCCCAGACGCCAACACCCATGTAGATCAAGTAAAAGATCAACATGCCAAACATGCTGGCCAGAGTGGCCGAAACCAAAAATCCGGCTATCCACAATTTACTGGGCGGTTGTTCGGCAATCCGAGAAACCGACTCAGTGATTGTGTGATAGGACGTATCCCCAAGCACCAACGGGGCACGCCTACCAGGACGTTCAACTGTGTTGTCGAGTGGGTTGTCTAAGGCGATTGCCATCTCAAAAACCGAATCACTAGTTAGTTGAATTGAGGATATACATCAACGGATCACGCCGTCGCATGCGTTGCCACGGGCGATTCCAGTTGGACAAGCCCGCGATTGCGAGCAAGCCCAACGCAATTTCTCTATCGTCTCAATGGGGGAACGTCGGCCAAAACCGAGCCGATCCGGGCAAAGCTCTCCCATCAATAATTAATCTCAGTGAGCCGCATCGGCAGCGTGCTCGTCGTCATGGTGCTCATCGCCATGATGCTCGTCACCATGTTCACCGTGGCCGCCGTGATCGTGATGAGCGGCTTCCAATTGAGCTGCCTTTTTCGGCCAATAAACTAAGTCTTCCAGCTGCTGGGCGGACATCAAACGTACGTGCGGATTGCTGATCCGTGCCAAGTAGGTCACGCGCGGCTTGATGTTCAACTGATCAAGCATGGCGTAATTGCGATCATCATTTCGCCACTTGTAGACTTCCGAATCGGTGTCTTGGATATCCCCGAAAACAATTGCCGAGGTTGGACAGGCAGTCTGGCAAGCGGACTTGACTTCGCCGTCAGCAATCTTGCGTCCGCCTTCGCGGCGAGCATTGATCTTACCCGCTTCGACTCGCTGAATACAAAAAGTACATTTTTCCATCACACCGCGACCACGGACCGTGACCTCGGGATTTAGCACTAGCTGCTGCAATTTGCGATTGGCCTTCTCGATGGTTCCCGGGAAGGCGTCGATGCCATAGCCAACGCCGACATCTTCGTTCCAATTGAAGTAATTGAAACGCCGCACTTTGAACGGACAGTTGTTGGCACAATACCGCGTGCCAATACATCGGTTGTAAGCCATCGCGTTGATACCGTCATCGGTATGGACCGTGGCGGCGACCGGGCAAACTTGTTCACAGGGAGCCGTTTCACAATGCTGGCAGAGCATCGGCTCTTGCACCACGTCGGCTCGCTCGGGCGTGCCCTGGAAGTAGCGGTCAATCCGCATCCAGTGCATTTCACGCCCCATCATGACCTGTTCTTTGCCAACAATGGGCACGTTGTTCTCAGATTGGCAAGCGACCACGCAGGCGTTGCAGCCGATGCACTTGGAAAGGTCAATCCCCATGCCCCACTGAGGAATGTAGGGGATCTCTTCCTTGGCCACCTGCTCTTCGATTTGATCGATTGGCTCTTGCCAAAGCGATTCCTGGATGGGCGAATGCACACCCATCGATTTGGCGAAATCGGGCAGGATACTGAATAATTCTTGGGTGCCTTCCCGCACCAATTGATAACTCCGCTCGATCGTCTCCTCACGCCCCAGTTCGTCAATTGCCCAGTGGTTTTGGGTGGTTGCGAGAGCGTATTCAGAGCGTGGCCGGGGCCGCGCCTCGATTGCGAGGGCCAATTGCATGCTGATGGTCGTTCGCAGCGGGGCGACATCGATCCCCACCGGAGCAATCCCCAGATCTTCGGAGCCACCAACGGCGCCGGCTCGGGTCCGCCCATATCCGTAGGGAACCACGATAGCCCCCAGTGCCATACCGGGGATCTCGAAGACGGGCAGTTCGACCGTGACGCCATTTTGGGTGAGGGCAACCATCACACCGTGGCGAACGCCCAACGCTTCGGCGGTCAACGGGTTCATCAAAGCCGCGTTATCCCAAGTCAACTTGGTCAACGCTTGTGGCATTTCTTGCAACCAACCGTTGTTGGCAAAGCGACCGTCGTAGACGCCATCAGCAGGGACAAACATAACGTCAATCGAATCGCGATCGACGCCCTCCGAGTCGATTACCAGCGGCTCGCCAGGCAGCGGTTCACCAGCGGCCGAGACAGTTCGTTCTGCCATGCCGACGGCCAGTTCCTCGGAAAATCCGTGGAACAACAATTCCCGCCATTGACGATCACTCAACGAACCGCGAGCCTCAGCATCGGCGGTGCGCCGCACAATCTGCTCGCCGGCAACTTCGTCCATGCCCAACATGCGGGCCAGCAATTCCAGTTCGCTGCGGCCACCGAGCAAGGGGAGAATATGAGGCTGGCACACTCCGTAGTGACCGCGATCACCGAAGCAGTCCCCCCAGCTCTCCAAGGGGTGAGCCAGCGGCAATGCCCAATTGCACACGACGGCAGTCTCATCGTCGTACTCGCCGAGATAAATCGAATCTTCCACGCGACCAATCAGCTTGGCTAACGGCAAATCACTCGGTGCCGAAAAAACTGGGTTCCCACCAAGGATCAGCAACGCATCGACTTGACCCGCCTCGAGCTGCTCGGCCAACTCTTCAATCTGCACGGTCTCGCCCAAGCGGCTTTCAATCGCATCGGTGAACATCACCGTCTTGCCGATATTTTCCAGCTTGGCATTGATCCGCAAACCAGCAGCCACCGCTTCGACACCCAAAGCCTCGCCCACGGCGACAACGGAGCTGCCCTTGGCGGCGACCAAGTCATGCGCCAGCACATCAATAAACCGCGCCAGTCGCTCCGCTTCCGTCTCCAGCGAATCGTAATCAGGCTCATCTTCGCCGTGATCATGCACCGCTCCGCCAAGCAACTCATCGACCGCTCGCTCAACAGCGCCCAAGAAAGCCGGCAATTGAGAAGGAGCGAGCGCGAACCGCGAGTCGGCCGACATTCCAGTCGCCGAAAACGCAGCCTCAACCGCATACCAGCGACTCATCTCAGCTTGGGGCGATTGCGGGGACTCCCCTTCGACCTGCTCCCGCGATTCAGCTTTCGGCTGCCGACGCGCCGCGTAACCGCTGGCGTGCTGCAGAAAACCGGGGTGAGCACCGAGCAAATCGGCCGCCACGTCGAGCACCGTGCCCGCTTGACTTAAATCATATCGCACCGCAGCGGGCTCACCGGCGACCGCCGCCACAGCACGCCCGGTCACACCTTGGCCAACCGAATCGTAGACGCAGACTGTCGTATTGGGCAGCGAGGCACGGAGAGCTGACAGCATTCGCACTAGCGATGGCGAAGCAGTTGGCGGCATCAGTACGGCCAACCGACCATCCGCGTCTTGCAGCGACTGCGTTAGCGCCACGGCATAGGCATCAAAAGCAGCCCAATCGGACTCCACTCGCTTGTCGCCCTGCTTTTCCAACAACATCCCCAAGCGGTCCGGATCGTACAGCTGCAAGATGGACGCTTGCACATACTGATCGGTCCCGCCGTTGCTGGCCGGGTGATTGGGATTACCCTCAATCTTCAGCGGGCGACCGTCAACGCAGTTCACCAGCAAGTGGTGAACGCGATTCGCGTATTGGAAATTGGTGGCCCGCGAGTAAGGCTCTCCGGGAACTCGACCTTCGGGACGAATCACGAAAGGAGCAATCGTCTCTTCGGGATAGCGGCAGCCAATAGCACCGCCCATCGCCAACGAGGCGCCCATCAACTGCAACCAGCGTCGACGGGAAACCCCTTCGGGATACTCAGAAGCAGCTACGGGGAACTCGCGATGCAGAAACTGCTCAAACTCCGGGGTTTTCTGCAATTCGTCGAGGCTCCTCCAGTAGCGACTGGAAGATTGTGTCGTATTTTCGGTCATCGGTGACAAACGGCGCAATGGGTTTGCGGACTGATATTCAACGCGTCTTGGTGGGCCTCTGGATCGAAATCTGGACTGTCCTCGGGCTTCCAATCCAACTGGGTGACTTTATCCAACGGCCGGAAGTGCTCGGTTGGATTGCGATGGCAATCGATACACCACGCCATCGACAACTGCTTGGCCTGATAGACCTCCTCCATTTTGTCAATCCGGCCGTGGCAAGTGACGCAACTGACACCCGAATTGACGTGTGCTGCATGATTGAAGTAAACGAATTCCGGCAAATTATGGATCCGCTTCCAACCTACACTCAGGCCAGTCTCCCAACTCTCATGGAGTGCGGAAAAAGCCTCGCTGTCGGGCTTAATGGCCGCAAGCGCGGTTGCCCCACTCTCGCCGTAGGGACTATGGCAATTAATACAAGTCGCGGTCGGAGGAACTGCGGCGTGAGCCGCCTCGAAGACCGTGTTGTGGCAGTACCGACAATCCATCTTCAATTCACCCGCGTGGATCGCGTGACTGAAAGGAATGGGCTGTTCGGGTTGATAGCCAACGTTCAGCGTCTCCGGGTCGGTTATTAACCCACCCATTGCACCTGCATAAACGCCACCGCCGACAATTACCGCACCAAGCAGCATGACGAGGCGGTTGACCCATCGTGGAAAGAGAAAACGATCCATTGCACCAATCGTGGGACCGAGCCTTGAAAACGGGAGGCGATCCATCAGAACGATGGAGCCTGTCGACAACTCATTGAAACACGTCTTTTACTTCGGTAGTATCACCGCATAACACTACCCTTTGCAAGGGCAGCAGGGCAAGCAGCGACAATGAACCGCAACCTTAATCGTCAACAACGGTTTCCAGGAAGCGGGCCAAGCGATGGAAGTCAGAACCGGGCTCGATGAAGCGGACCTTGGTGACCAACGTTTGCGGATCAATTAGCCGTTCAAAGGGAACGTAATGCAGGTCCAGTTGGCCCGAAACACTGACCATGACGCCGTTGAGGCATTCTTCGGTCAAGGCCCGGAAAGCGCCCACGCCCAATTGGGCACCGAGCATAATATCGAACGCATGCGGCGGGGCGCAGCGAGATTCGTAGCCCAGTTGCAAGCCGTTGATTTTGCGACTTCGCCCGGTTCGCTGCTGGTAACGCTCTCCCACCAATTTCGCGAGCATCGATCCCAAGTGAATGCTGGTAATACTGATGTGCCCGTGGTCGTCACGCTGCACGCCCTCTAATTGCTTAAGTGGCAAGAACTCCGCCAACCCCTCGGCGACCACAATCACGCCCGATTCGCGGTTTTCCCGCTCTCTGGCCAGCATCATATCGACCATGCGGTCGACAACGCGATCGAGCGCCATGACTTTGCGGGTCTCGCCAGTTTCGGAATTGACGACTTCTTCCGTCGCCAAACTGCCGGTGATGTCTTCGACGCTGAGCACCATGCTGGCTTCCCCGGCGATGCTGGCCCCGTAGGCCAGCCAGCCGGCGCTGCGGCCCATGCATTCGCAGATGAAATAAGCACGCCCCGCCGCCGCGTCGTAATTCAAATTGCGAATTTCTTCGGCGATCGTTTCAGCGGCGGTGAAATAGCCAAACGTAAAGTCAATGCCGGTGTAATCGTTGTCAATCGTCTTGGGCAAATGGACCACCGGGAACCGTTTTGCGCCGGCAGGCAAATGCTCTTGGTAAAGTTTCATCTTGTTGGCGGTTTTCAGCGTATCGTCACCGCCGATCGAGATCAGGGCATCGACGTCGAGCGAAACTAGCCCTTCGTAAACTCGCTTCAGCGGTGCCGTTAATTCGGGGTCCTCCAGGTGCTCAGGCGAGCTCACGTGCCGGCCCGGGTTGGTCCGCGCGGTGCCCAGCATGATGCCGCGGCTGGTCCGCATGTGGGTCAGCAAATCTTTGGTGAAGACAATGTAATCCGTTCCCTCACGGAGCGGCCCTGAAGCCGTGTACTCGGCCAACTTGCTGTAGCCGTGCTTCATGCCGACGACTTCGATGCCAGCACTGAGGAACGAAAAAGCGGCTGTTGAAATTACCGCGTTGGCGCCGGGGGCTGGCCCGCCGGCGAACAAAATTGCCACGCGTTTG
>CAZHTX010000262.1:0-8138 GCA_964535475.1 uncultured Pirellulaceae bacterium | reverse complement strand
ATGGCAATCAAAGCGGGCTCCGCGAAAGTGGTGCCAAACCCCAAAGCAAAAGCAAATGCCAACAACCAAGGGACGCTCCCTTTGCGGGCAAACGCGTTGGCCATCCCCTCGCCAATCGGAAACAAAGCCAACTGCAGCCCGGCGACAAATAAAGACAAGCCGGCGACCACCAACAGCAATCCCAACGTTAGCTGACCGACATTCTCTAGCGGCTGCCGAAATACCAATAACTGAAAGACCGCCACCACCACAATGATCGGCAGCAAATCCCGAAAACTATCCCGCAGCGGTACAACGATCGCAGATACAATCCGCCTGATGCGCGCAAATGCCACTCCTCGTACCTCCTGAACAAACGGCAATCTTTAGCTGACAAAATCATAAACCAGAACCACAGCCGCGATAGTGGGCGAGTCCCCCAATTACCGAAAACTATTGACAGGTCGATAGCTTACGATATATTGACCAGTCTTTAGGCAATGGCCACAACCAGGGCCACACAACCAGGGGCCCAGCGAATCGACTCGCCCCCATCCGACAGCACCCCAGGAACTCCAATGCTCCGCTCACTCCTACTTTGCCCACTCCTGGCAATCGTCGCCCTCAACGGTTGTTCGCCCGACACGGCGACAAACAATTCCGCGACTAAAACCGACGATCCATCCCAGCCCGTCGTCACCATCGTGCCCGATCGCGACCCCAGCGAAGCCCAACGTGAAAAAATGCTGGCGGCCAAACAAGCGCTCTTCACACAGCTCTCCGGGCGACTGCAGCAAGCTATGCAAACCGCCGGTCCGGCGGCGGCAATCTCAGTTTGCAAAAACGAAGCGGCAAAGATCGCTGAAGAGGTCGGCCAGCAGCACGGTGTGTCAATCGGCCGCAGCGGAGTCCGACTGCGCAACCCCAACAACTTGCCGCCCACTTGGGCCACTGAGCTTGTCTCGCAAAAATCGTCCGAGCCCGTCTTCGTGACACTCTCCAATGAACACGCCGCCGCCCTGCTGCCAATCAAGCTTCAGTCGCAGTGCTTGATGTGCCACGGACCGGCCGAGCAAATCGCTCCGGTAATCAGCGAGCAGTTAAGCAAACTCTACCCGCAAGACGAAGCTGTCGGCTTCAAGGAAGGCGAACTGCGAGGCTGGTTCTGGATCGAAATGCCTAACGCCTAAGCACGTGAACACGTGCAATTCGGGTGGAAGCAAACCCAAAGTGCTTATTGGTTTCGGAGGTCTGCCCCTGCCAACCGAACTTTGGCGCGGCAACCGCGAAAGGAGGCCCGCTAAGCACGCCAATCAAAGCGAATGCAAAGCCTGATCATGTTTGCTGATTGGCTGGTCGTTATTTATTTGCGCTCATTCGCGTGATTCGCGGGCAACCTACGAATTTATTACCGCCCGCTCGCGGGAAGCTTTTTTGTTTTGAAGATCTGACCTCTGCCAACCGAACTTTGGTGCAGCAACCGCGAAAGGAGGACCGCAAATTACGCCAATCAACGCGAATGAAAAGCTGATCATGTTTGCTGATTGGCTGGGTCGCTATTTATTCGCGCTCATTCGCGTGATTCGCGGGCAACCTGCGAACTTGTTACCGCCCGCTCGCGGGAAGCTTTTCTGTTTTGAAGATCTGCCCACTGCCAGCCGACCCCTGGCGCGACAACCGCGGAAGGAGGCCCGCTAAGCACGCCAATCAACGCGAATGCAAAGCCTGATCATGTTTGCTGATTGGCTCGTCGCTATTTATTCGCGCTCATTCGCGTGATTCGCGGGCAACCTACGAATTTATTGCCACCCGCTCGCGGGAAGCTTTTTGTTTTGAAGATCTGCCCCCTGCCAACCGAACTTTGGCGCGGGAACCACAATAGGAGGCCCGCTAATTACGCCAATCAACGCGAATGCAAAGCTGATCATGTTTGCTGATTGGCTCGTCGCTATTCATTCGCGCTCATTCGCGTGATTCGCGGGCAACCATCGAATTTATTACCGCCCGCTCGCGGGAAGCTTTTCTGTTTCGGAGGTCTGCTCAAGATTAAAGTTGGCGCATTCTTCATGCTCCATGCGATTAAGTTCAATGCCAGAGCTGCTTGGTATGCCGAATCATTCCTGGTCACGTGCCAAACGCCAAACGCCAAACGCCAAACGCCAAAAACTCGCTCAAGCCAACAACTCGCTCAGCACTCGGCCTTCATCGGTGGGGCCGATCAGCCGTTGGTCGAGCCCTTGATAGCGAAAATGGAAACGATGCGGGTCGAGCCCCAGCGTGTACAACAGGGTCGCTTGCAAGTCGCGGAGGCTGACCGGGTTCTCCACCGGATAGTAACCAAACTCATCGGTCTGCCCATACGAGAGGCCGCCCCGAATGCCGCCACCGGCGAGCCACATCGAGAAGGCGTAGGGATGATGATCACGCCCCACGTAACCCGCTTTGAGCTCGCTGCGGACGTTATTCTGCATCATCGGCGTGCGGCCAAATTCGCCACCCCAGACGACCAAGGTTTCGGCCAACAAGCCCCGTTGCTGAAGATCGGTCAACAGCCCGGCAATCGCCCGATCGGTTTGCTGGCATTTAATCGGCAAGGTCTCATCGATACTCTCGCCCAGCGAAGAGCCATGGTGATCCCAACCCCAATCATATAACTGCACAAACCGCACCCCGTTTTCCACCAGCCGTCTGGCGAGCAAACAATTGTTGGCAAAGGTGGGATCATCACCGCGGTATAACTTCCGCGGGTCATCGGCAGATTCCGCCGGCGATACGTAACCCGGCCGGGCACCGTAGAGATCGAGGATATGCTGTGGTTCCTGGGAGATATCCATTACCTCGGGAACCGCCATCTGCATCCGGTAAGCCAGTTCGTACTGAGCGATCCGGGTCCGCGTCTCACGATCTTGAGTTTGCTGAAACTGGACTTCGTTCATCTCCGCGACCGTGTCGAGCATTCGCCTCCGCAGCTCACGATTGATCCCGGGCGGATCACCGAGAAACAGCACGGGATCGCCGCCGGTGCGGCACTGGACTCCTTGGTAAACGCCCGACAAGAATCCTGAACCCCACAACGACTTGCCCGCGTCGGGAGTTTTGCCGCCGGAGAGCAAGACCACAAAGCCGGGCAAATTTTCATTCTCGCTCCCCAGGCCGTAAGTCGCCCAGGCGCCGATCGAAGGATTCCCCAAGCGGGCCGAACCGGTGTGGGCAAAGAGTTGCGCCGGCGCGTGGTTAAACTGATCGGTGTGGACCGTGCGGATCACGCTGATTTGATCAGCCACGCTCGCCAAGTGGGGAAACAACTCGCTGATGACTTGGCCACTTTCACCGTGTTGAGCAAAACCGAATTGCCCGGAGAGAATCTTGGGGACGCCCTTGATAAAAGCAAAGCGTTTGCCTTCCAAAAACGATGCCGGCGCATCCTGCATGTGTAACTTTTCCAGCTCCGGCTTGTGATCAAACAGCTCGAGTTGCGAAGGGGAACCGGCCATGTGCAAATAAATCACCCGCTTGGCCCTGGCGGCCAACTGCGGCAACTTGGCGGCTAGCGGATTGAGCCCCGCACCATCCGGGCCGAGTTCATCAGCCATCGCGGCCCGTGGCGACATGCCGGCGGAGGCCAGGCAGCCGAGAGCAACCGCCCCCAACCCAAGTCCGCCGGCGGAGAGAAAATGACGCCGCGTTTGCTCGCGCACGCGCTCGAGTGGCGGTGAGAAACGGGGTTGTTGAAATTCAGGCTGGGTCATGGTGATTAATTCCGGGTCAAGTATTCATCGAGGTTGAGGATAGTGCTGGCGACAAGGATCCAGGCAGCCTGTTCAGCCGGCGAGATCGCTCCCGGCAGCTCCCTGTTTAACTCCCCGCAGCTCGCCGCCAACAATTGCTCGGCCAATGTTGGGTTGGCCGCAAAGTACGATTCGGCATCGCTTTGCAGACGCAGCAGTGGCTCGATTTCAGCTTGCTCGACTGGCCGAATCAAAGCCCAACGCAGCCCCTTGGCAGCCCGCTCCGCATGATCGGGAGTGTCGGCCAACATGCGAATCGCCAACCCGGCGGCGGCTTCCATAAAGACGGGATCGTTCAGCGTGATCAAAGCCTGCAAGGGTGTGTTGGTGCGAATGCGACGGATCAAACAAACTTCACCACTGCCGCCATCGAAAGTCGTGAAGGCGGGGTAGGGCGTGGTACGTTTCAAATAGGTGTAAATACCCCGCCGAAAGCGATCCTCACCTTTGGCGTCGACCCATTGTTCGCCACTGTAAGTCGATCGCCACAGACCTGCGGGTTGCGGCGGCATGACGGGTGGCCCACCCAATTTATCGGAGAGCAAACCGGCGGTTGCCAAAGCCTGATCGCGGAGCATTTCACCGGTGAGGCGGAAACGGGGTGCGCGGGAATACCATTGGTTATCAGGGTCCTTTTCCAACGAGGCGGCATCGGCGGCTGAAGATTGGCGATAGGTATCACTCATCACAATCGTTTTCAACAAATGCTTGAGGGACCAACCTCCCCCGCGATACTCGTCCGCCAACAGATCGAGCAATTCGGGATGCGTGGGCACGGCCCCCAGTTTGCCAAAATCTTCCTCCGTTTCCACCAAGCCGCGACCGAACAACCTGGCCCAAATGCGATTGGCCCAGACACGGGGCGTGAGCGGATTTTCGGGACTGACTAACCACTGGGCAACACCGCGGCGATCGAGCGGCGCGGCGTCAGGCAAGGGATGAAAGGCAGCCAACACGGCCGGCTCCACGACGTCGCCTTGATCCAAAAAACTTCCCCGCTTGTGGACTCGCGATACTCGTTGCTGCGCCGCAGGTAATTCCCGCATCACGGGAATTTGCGGGATCGCCGAGTTCAACGCCTGCAGCGTCTGCTCGCTGACTTTGATCTGCTCGCGGAGCGGATCACCAGATGCCAAGTTTGTCTGCGGCGTCAGCGTCTGCGGCTCTAAACTACTGGTGCTGAGTCGGAACCGGGCGAGTGTCAATTGATTGCCATACTGTTGGTCGATGACAACGCGCAGCCGTTGCGGTGCGGCCAACTCCAAGGGGGTGGCGAACTCGGCGCTCAGCACATGCCGCTGGTTTCTCTGCGGCGAGATCGCCCAGCCCGTTTTTGGATCGCCATCAACCGCCGCTGCGGCGGGCCAGCCTGACTGAGAAAAATCAGCCCGCGCCCCGGTCAATGCCAAGCGTTCCTTGGAGAGCGGCTCGGACGATTGTTCGGCGACCGCTTCGACGCGCAACTCCGAAACCACAAAATTAGGATCGGTCGGGTTGCGTCCGACTTCGTACTTGCCAGCGGCGGTCATCACTGGCAAGGCTTCGAGTCGCAGGGCGGTATAGCGTCCCGCCGGCAACTCCACATCAACATGATAAGTATCGTGCGTGGGACGCTCACCGCTGGCCACGATGGCTTGCCGCTCATCGAGCGTCAAAGTTGCCTTGCCCAACGAGACCGCGGATCGAACCTGCACGGCCGACCAAGTGTTTCCATCGGCCAGTTCCTCATCGATAGCCTGTTGCTCGCGCTGACGCAGCTCGTCTTTTAAGCTCGCCAGCTCCGCCTCGATCCGTTGCCGCTCGGCAATTTGCTGTTCGCTGCTAACTTCCAACTTGGGCGCGTCATCGCTGCGATCGGCGTCACGAGTCTGATTAAAAATAGCATAGAAGCGATAATAGTCTTCAATCGAAATGGGGTCATACTTGTGCGTGTGGCACTGGGCGCATCCCATCGTCAACCCCATCCAGACTTGGACCGTCGTGTTAATGCGATCTTTGACAGCCAGCGTGCGAAATTCTTCGTCATCGGTGCCCCCTTCATCATTGGACATTGTGTTGCGATGAAAGGCCGTGGCAATCAATTGGGCTTGAGTCGGCTCGGCCAGCAAATCGCCGGCCAGTTGATCCATGGTGAATTGATCGAGAGGTAGGTCACGATTGAAGGCTGCGATCACCCAATCGCGATAGGGCCACATCGTGCGGCCGCGATCCTTCTCGTAACCTTTGGTGTCAGCATAACGGGCCAAGTCCAACCACATCCGCGCCCAGTGCTCACCAAACTGCGGCTGGCCCAGCAGACGATCGACCATGGCTTCATAAGCCTCAGGTGATGGATCGGCGGCGAACGCGTCGGCCTGCTCGGGCGTTGGTGGAACGCCCAATAAATCTAACGACAGTCGCCGCGCCAAGTTGTGCGGAGAAGCTGCTGGCTGGAACTCCAAACCCAACTCGGCCAGTCGCTGACGAACGAGCTTGTCGAGGGCTGCGGCGGGGCGATCCTGGGAGTCGGCGGGGCGATTGATTGGCTCAAACGCCCAGTGTTGCTGCCACTCGCCCCCCTCCGAGATCCACTGCCGCAGCGTTTCAATCTGCTCCGACTGGAGTTGGCGATTGAAATCGGGAGGTGGCATCACCGCGTCAGGGTCACTGCTGGTGATCCGGGCGATCAACTCGCTGTGCCCCCCAGCATCGCGTGCCAACACGCCGGACTCGTTGGCGTCGGCTTCGCGATCAAGCCTCAGATCGGCTTGCCGATGTTCCGCGTCGGGGCCGTGGCAGGAAAAGCAGTTTGCCGACAGAATCGGCAGCACGTCGCGAGCAAACTCAACCGGCGGTGCGGCGGCCCATAACCCTTTTCGGCAATCTCGCGGGGCGGCCAGCGAGCAAAAAACAACGAGGGTAAGGCATTTTACTGCGAGTGATTTCATCACGAGTCACTGAGCGCTCGAATATCGGAAGGGAAAGCGGGAACTTTCCCCATCATACTCGACTTATCAAGCGCCCGAGAGTCCGTTAATAGACAAACTGTAGACCAGCGTTCACACCGTGGATGAAAATATCATCGTCGACGGCAATGCCAAAACCGGTCGCGGGCGTTAAGTTTCGCGGCACTTGAGTGCCCGCTTCGGCGAGTCCGGAGAGGTACCAGAAATCATAACCGACCGTGGCCGATAGCGAGTCGGTCAAATTGATTCCAATCTTTGAACCGATCTCGATCATCCCGGCCAGTTCCGCTTCGTCGGCTGAGGCATTCAAGACAATTGCGTTCGGAGCGGCTACGTTTAGTCGTGTGTCTGAGTCGGCAAAGTTCAAGAAGACGGCACCCTTGAAAGTCGTGTCGGTGTAAACCCGCAGGCCGAGTGGGTAGAACAGTTGCAAGCCGAGTTGCGGGCCGACCAACAGGTTGTCCACGTTTTGCTGTAACAGGACGCTATCACCGGTCGCGGTATCCGTCGCACCGTACGCGTAGTCTTCGTCATACATGATCCCTCGCATCCCGACCATCAAACGAGCCACATCCCAACCGGTGTAAGTGCGGTTGAATTCAAAGCTGTCGTAAGATGCCCTGCGGCTCTGAAACTGAGTATCCGCGTTGTTGAATCGCTGCACAGCGTCGAAAATGTTAGCCGGCAGCGCGGGAGCTAAGAACACGCTGTCTTGGGTCGTCCCAAAAATGGTATCTTCCCATTCCAGCAGCCCAGCGAATACGAATTCATAACCATCGACGCAATCGAACCGGCGTCCCCACTTAATGCGAGGAGCGATTTCCCACTCATAATCATCGAAGGAATATCCGAAGGCGCGGGTGAACCCGCCGCCACCGCCACGCTGCATGTAGAGCACATCGGCAACGCTGTAGTAGCCAGGCTCGCATGGTACGTAGCAACCCGGTGAACAGGCGGCGGCCATGCCTTGAGCGTAATCCGATGCTGGCAACGCCTGGGTTTCGCCCAACCGCTGCAGTTCGGGTGGCCCATCAACAATGGTTTCCCCCGGAGCCAACTCGAAACCTTCCAAGGAGGTAATCATACCATCCTGAAGGCTAAGTTGTGCCGTTGGGCCATCCGCCATGGGCGATGCACTGGGAACGGGGCTCTGACCGGCGGCCGGTACAACCGAGCCCACCAGGGCCACCCCAGTAGCAACTAGTGAGAGTACGAAATTCCTGCGTATCGTCATCGCTCAACCTCGGTTGGACGCGTGCGCGACGGCCAAATACCGACGCTACAAATCGTGTAGGTTTTTAAGATCTCAAACTCAACGAACTTCCAAACGATCGTTGACTGTTTCCAGACAAGCACTCCGCACCAACCGCATGATTTCGCGGGCGGTACGTTGGTCACTTGTTTGGCCAATGACCGTCAGTCCTTC
>CAZHTX010000261.1:0-8140 GCA_964535475.1 uncultured Pirellulaceae bacterium | reverse complement strand
GGCGGGGGATCGAGGGGCGGGGGATCGAGTAATTGCAAAATCTCACCCAACTTGGCCGCCGCCCGTACATACCGGTTGCTGGCCGCCGTGGGGCTGATGCCGAGAATTTCTGCCACTTCTTGGTTACCGAGCAATTCAAAGTGCCGCAGGGCCAACACTTCGCGATCCATCTCCGGCATGCTCGCCAACGCTCGCCGCAGCTGTTCCGCTTCTTCCACTTTGGCGATCGCCTGGCTGGGCGAGGTCATTTCAGCGATCAAATAGTTCGCGATCGCGATGCTGGTACCATCATGATCACCATCACTTAAACGCTGGACCTCCCGCTGAGGATCGCGTTTTTCACGAAATTGACCACGTTGGATGTCAATTAAGGTTTGTAACGTCTGCTGTCGGATCCAGACAAAGCACGATACCAGCGGCGCTTGACGATATTCGTCCAGTCGCTTGGAAACTTGTAAAAAAGCTTCTTGCAACACGTCGGCCGCATCAACGCGGCCGCGAATCCGCGGGTCGAGGCGAAACTCCACCAACCGCTGCAATCGATCACGATATTGCGAAAATAGCTCGGCCAACGCCACCTGCCCCTCGCTGACTAAACGTCGTGAATCGCTGCTAAGTTCCCGGTCGCTCACCTGGTCGCACCATTTTTTCCAGTAGGGAAGGAAAGAAAAAGGTATTTTCTTTGTGGATTGGCGGTTTCCCGCGTCGGTACCCAACTGGGAGCGAATTTCTCTGCTCCCCCAGCAATGTACTCTACTCAATCCAAATCGCTCGGAGTTTGATCATGAAGTTTCGCCAGATGTTAACCTGCTTGGCTGTAGCTTGCTGCGTTGCCGCACCGTCATTGGCTCAGGAGCCAACCAAAGAAGAACGCCAAAAACGTCGTGAAGCACGTCAGCGTGAAGGGGCCAATAGCGAACGCCCTGAGGGTGCCCGTCAACGCGGCCCGGGCCAGCGCGGCGGAGCGGGTCAGCGGGGCGGAGCGGGTCAGCGGGGCGGAGCGGGTCCCGCCATGCTGATGCGATTGCCGGTCATGATGGCGCTCGACGCTGATAGCGATGGAGTAATTTCCGCAAATGAGATCGCCCAAGCTGCCGCTAGCCTGAAAAAACTAGACAAAAATGGCGATGGCAAATTAACGATCGAAGAGCTGCGGCCCTCGATGCCAGCCGGTGGTGGTCCAGGTGCGGGTGCGGGAGCTGGCGGCGGCCAGCGTGGCGGCGGCCAGCGTGGCGCGGCCATGATGGCGCGGATATTTGACAACAACGATGCCAATGGCGACGGCAAGCTCAGCGGGGACGAAATCCCCGAGCAAATGCGGGAGCGTTTGGAACTAATTGACACCAACGGCGATGGTGCGATCGACAAAGACGAATTAAAAGCCATTCAGCAGCGTCGCGGTGGCGGGCGCCCTGGCCAGGCTGGTGGCCGTCCCGGACGAGGTGATGGCTCGGGCGTCAAACCAACACGTCCCGGCGGGATCTAAACCGATGATCGGGTCTGCGCAGCGTTTCTGGTTGTTTCCTCAGTTTCAGTGGCAAAGTCTGATGATTGCGAATCTTTCCTGCCGGCTAATGTTCCCCGCTCGCTTGCTGCTGGTTTCACTACTGATCGGTCTTCCGGTGAGCAGCCGTGGCCAGGTTCCCGCAGCGGCTGAGACCGAAACGCTATCGCCGAGTGAACTGCAGTTTTTTGAAACTAAGATTCGGCCAGTGCTCGTCGAACATTGTTACAGTTGTCACTCCAGCGAGGGCAACTCGATTCGCGGCGGCTTGACCGTCGACAGTCGCCAAGGTTTGCTCGGTGGCGGCCAGTCGGGACCCGCTGTCGTGCCGCATGAGCCCGAGGACTCATTACTCTGGACGGCAATGAACCATCTCGATTTCGAGATGCCGCCCAAGCGTAAATTGCCAGCCGAAATAATCGCAGATTTTCGCAAATGGATTGAAATGGGCGCGCCCGATCCGCGGCGTGTCGACCTCAGCGAAATTCGCTCCACGGTCACTGCCGAGGACATCGTCGCTGGACGTTCCTACTGGGCCTTCCAGCCTCCGCAGTCGCATCCTCTGCCGCCGGTCGCACAAGCCGCTTGGCCATGGAACGACGTCGACACATTTCTGTTGGCGGGGATTGAGCGAGCAGAACTCGAAATGGCCGCGGACGCCGCCGCTTCGACCGTTCTTCGCAGGTTGCATTTTGATCTCGTCGGCTTGCCTCCCAACCCGCAGCGACAAGCGGAATTCAGCCGCACCCATCGCCTGGATGCGGCCGCCGCGATCGCTGCCGAAGTCGATTTCTTGCTGAACTTGCCCCAGTTCGGCGAACGCTGGGGACGGCATTGGTTGGATGTCGCCCGCTATGCCGAATCGAGCGGCAAGGAAGTTGATTTAACGTTTCCGCATGCTTGGCGGTATCGCGACTGGGTGATCGACGCTTGGAACGCCGACATGCCCTACGACCAATTCATTCGCGCTCAAGTCGCTGGCGATCTATTGCCGGTCGACAATGACCAAGACTGGGCGAACAACTTGATTGCCACCGGTTTTCTGGCGCTCGGCCCCAAGACTTTGACCGAGCGAAATCCGCGACAGTTTATTGCCGACCAAATCGACGAACAAATCGACGTCACGACGCGAGCCATCTTGGGCATCTCAGTCGCCTGTGCTCGCTGTCATGATCACAAGTTCGATCCGATTCCGCAGAGCGATTATTATGCCTTGGCTGGCATCTTCGAAAGTTCGGAAACCTATTTTGGCGGGATTGCTTCACGCCAATTACGGCAATCGAGCAACCTCTTGGTGCTGCCTTTGGAAAACGTCGACCAACCAGCGATCGAGCCAGCGGAATTGGCAGAACTGAAGCGTCGCTTGGCCGAAAAACAAGCCGAAGTGACCAGCTTGCAACGTGACTTCCTGCGTTTGAATCGACAAGCTTCCGACAACACCAAACAGGCTGGCAATAACCTGCAACAGACACAAGCCAGAGTCCGGGCGGCGGAGCGGGAAGTCACGTTGCTGCAGAATCGTTTGAATCAATATGATGAATTTGGACAGCCGCAATCCTTTTGCCTCGGTGTGCAGGATGCCGAACAACCGACCTCGGCATCCTTGTTGGTGCGAGGAGAAATCAACCAACCAGCGGGCAAGGTGGCACGTGGCTTCGTGCAAGTGATCGGCCCCGGCCCGGCGATCCCGGCCGACTCCAGCGGGCGTTTGGAGTTGGCACAGTGGCTAACTAGTCGCCAAAATCCGCTCACCGCCCGCGTGATGGTGAATCGCGTTTGGCTGCATCTGATGGGCAAACCGTTGGTGGCTGAAACCGAGAACTTTGGCTTTTCTGGGCAACCACCCACGCATCCCGAGTTGTTAGATCAATTGGCGGTCCAATTCGTGGATTCAGGTTGGTCGCTAAAGACGCTGATCCGCGAGATTGCCACCTCGCGAGCCTATCAACTTTCCAGCCAAGTCGACCCTGCCAGTCGCCAGCGGGACTTGGAGAACGCGTGGTACGCGCGGGGCAATCGTCGCCGCTTGGAAGCCGAAGCGATTCGCGACGCGATGTTGGTCGCTAGCGAAATGATGGATTGGTCACGGCCCAACGGGTCGGCGATCTCCGAAGTGGGCACCACGGTCCTCGCCCCCGGTGGCTTGGCTTTGCCCACAAACGGTTATCGCTCGCGTCCCCAACCGCTGACCGAATTTACGGCCAACTACCGTTCCGTCTATTTGCCGATTGCTCGCAACGCGGTGCCGCGCAGCTTGGAAGTCTTTGATTTTGCGGAACCTAACATGATTGTGGGCCAACGCGAAACTTCGAACACGGCAATCCAATCCTTATACTTGTTAAACAATCCATTTGTCATCGATCAAAGTGCAGCGTTTGCCCGTCGTTTGCAAAGCGAAAGTTCTTCGCCCAGCGAGGCTGTCGAGTTAGCTTTTCAGATCGCTTTTGGACGTGCTCCGACCAGTGCCGAGCGGAAGAGTAGCATGCGTTTTTTGCAACAAGCCGCCAATGCTCAAGCCCGCGAACCACTTGCCGATGCCACGCTCGCCGAACGACGCCAACAGAATCAACGTCAACAGAATCAACGTCAACAGAATCAACGTCAACAGAGTCGCCGAGAGATGTTGCGGGCACGTGTCGCAGAGCGGCTGGCGAACAACGGTGGGGGCCCCGACAACCGCGAACAAGTTCGCAATTTCATCGCTCGTAATTTCCCCAACGCGGCTGGCCGTGATGACGCGGAATTGGAGCCGTTGACTCAGTTTTGCCAAGCCCTGCTGGCAGCTGCCGAGTTCCGTTACGTTCCCTGATTGCGATCTGAAAACCATGAACCGCCGGGGCGATGGCCGCGGTGCTTCTCTTAAAAATTGTTTCTGGTCTTAACACGAGGACTTGCCATGCGTATGCCTAATCAACCCAGCGAACTTGATTCGCGCCGTCACTGGCTGCAAACTGCTTCAGCCGGTTTTGGCTTCTTGGCGTTTGCGGGCCTGAGCACCTTGGAAGCCAATGATTTACCCAGCGGCCCGGATGTGTCCGGATCGGATAATGCCAACCCGCTGGCAGCCAAGCCGCCTCATTTTCCCGCCCGCGCGAAACGAGTCATTTTTCTCTGCATGCAAGGTGGGCCATCGCACGTCGATACGTTCGATTACAAGCCAGAGCTCGTCAAAGGTCAGGGCAAAGCGGGCAAGCGCAACCGCCAGTTGCTGGCTCCTCAGTGGGACTTTCGTCAGCGGGGCGAAAGTGGGTTGTGGATCTCCGATCTGTTTCCCCAATTGAGCGAGCAAGCCGATGAACTTTGCTTGATCCGGTCGATGCATTGCGATCAACCGGTGCACCCGCGAGCTTTAACGCAAATGCATACCGGTAATGCCCAGTTTGTTCGACCTTCACTGGGTGCTTGGGCGCTCTATGGTCTGGGCAGCGAAAATCAAAGTATGCCGGGGTTCATTGCCATGAACACGCCGGGCGCGCAAAACATTGGCAGCGCATTCTTGCCCGCCGTCTACCAGGGAACGCCCTTGGGTGGCCGCGGGGGACGCAGGTTGCTGCAACGCCGTGGGGGCAATCAAAGCGGGACTGATTTCCCCGATCTGAGCAACCCGCAACTGTCTGATTCTGCCCAACGCCAACAGCTTGATTTTATTCAACAACTGAACCAAACCAGCATGCGACGCCAAGATGATCACCCCGGAATTGAAGGGGCGATTGAATCACTCGAACTCGGTTTTCGCATGCAAGGCGCGCTCCCCGAACTGATGGACCTGTCGGGAGAGTCGGAGCGAACAACGCGGCTCTACGGACTCGACGATCCCACCACGGCTAACTTCGGCAAGCAATGCTTACTGGCCCGCCGCTTTGCCGAGTCGGGGGTGCGATTCATTGAAATCACGCACCGCAACTGGGATCATCACAATCAACTGTCGACCGCGCTACCACAGCGCTGCCAAGAGATCGACCGCCCCATCGCCGGGCTGCTGGCAGACCTCAAAGCTCGCGGCATGCTCGATGACACGCTGGTGATCTGGGGAGGAGAATTCGGCCGCACTCCCGATGGCCAAAACGGCGACGGTCGTGACCATAACAATAAAGGCTATACGCTGTGGATGGCCGGCGGAGGCGTGAAAGGTGGCTTCAGCTACGGTGAAACCGACGAACTGGGCTACGAAGCCGTCACCGACCGCTGCCATATTCATGACTGGCACGCCACCGTGCTGCATCTGCTCGGGCTCGACCACCAGCGGTTAACTTATCGCTACGCCGGTCGTGACTTCCGGCTCACCGATGTTTACGGCAATGTGATCGAGCCGATCATTGCTTAGCAGTGCTCAGTCCTCAACCTCCAACTCACGTTCGCCCGTGAGCGGGTCTTCTTCGAGTTCCACCTCGCCGCTGGGGGTTTCAATTTCCGCCACGTCGCGATCGCAGCCCGCCGTGATCGCCAGGCCGGGAAAGCCGATCATGCCCACAATCAGCAGGCGTGAAATATGCTTGCGGAGGATCGAAGCAGCGGCGGTTTGGTGAATGTTCGTCTTCATTAGCTTGACTCGCTTTCGAGATAGGATGACCAACCGCGGGCGACCATCGCCTCGCCTGGGGCGATTAGTGACGCCTAGCTTAAGACGGCTGGTAGCGGTTACGGACAACCAACCAGCGTGCAAGCGGTGTGCCGGACGGGGGCCTTTCTGCCTGGCGGCTGGCCGAGAAAAAAAATGAAAATCTCGAACTCGCGCCCCCGCGACGGTGACTTACCGCCTAGGGTGTAGCAAAATGCTGAAGCTTTTTGCTGTCCGACTGGGGCGTTTTGCCGCGATTTGGCCAGCGTGCCAGATAGCGGGTCGGGGCGCAAAAATTGCCCCGCCTTGTTTCGGGGAAAGAATAAAACACCGACCCAACGTGGGAAATGACAGACTGAGACGGCAAGAAAGTTAGTAAACCAAGCCTTTTTGCCGTTCAAACTGTTTTTCCACGAGGGTCGACAGCGGCAGTTTCAGGTGCCTCTTCTCTGTCACGGCCCGCTGTCCGACGACCATTGGCCGCCGGGTGTATCTCTCTCTTAGGCAAGTCGCGGACCAAACAGCCCCCACCCGCTAGCCCTGGTCGACATGCTCAAGAGTTGAGCAGAAAATAAGGGCACCCAGAATCGTTACTCAAGGTTCGCGAATTGAAATGACAAGTAAATTCCTGCTCCGCTCGAATCATCCCGGCACCACGCTGAGTTCCACGTGGTTGCTGTCGTTGTGCCTGCTGGCGCTGGGAGTGCTAGCTGTTGGCTGGCCCAGCGACGGCATGGGGCAAGCCCCAAATCCTGATGCTCCCGCCCCGGAAGTTCCGGCCCCTGAACCAGCGGAGCAACCCGCCCCAGAACAGGCGGCGGGCGAAGGGGAGGCTGGCGAAGGGGCGGAAAAGGGGCGGTTAACTTACGTGATTCCCTTGGATGGCGAGATTAACCCCAGTTTGCAAGGTTTCTTTCAACGCAACTTTGAAACCGCCTTGGCAGCCGGCGCCGAAGTGATCGTGCTCGACATCGACAGCCCCGGGGGCAGGCTGGACACGACTTTGGAAATGACGGAAGTCATCACCGCTGCGGAGCAGGTGGAAACGGTGGCCTTTATCCGCAACTCGGCTTACAGCGGGGCCGCCATGTTGGCATTGGCTTGCGATCGCATCGAAATGCATCCCGAGGCACAGATGGGCGACGTTGGCGTGATCGTGGGGGGGCTCTTCTCTCCTTTCCAGTACGTGGAGGAAAAACAGCGGAGCCCGGTCGTGGCCAGCATCCGCACTTTGGCCGAAAACCGCGACCGACCAGCCGCGTTGGCTGAGGCGATGGTCGATAAAGATGTCACCGTCTTTTCGGCGACGCACAAAGAGGATGGTCGCCAAGCTTATTTTACCGAGGCGGGCTGGAAATCGCTGGACGACCAAGAGGATTGGCTGCAGGGGCCGCCGGTGTTTGAAACGCGAGAACGCAATTTTCTCACCGTCAACGGCAGGCGGGCGGTTGAATTGGGATTAGCCGAAGGGACGAGCCGCAGTTTGGATGAAGTGCTCGGTCAAATCGGCGCGGCGCGGCCCGCCAAGGTGCTGGCGTGGACTTGGGTCGACACCTTGATCGATTGGCTGAATTCTTTTTGGATCACCGCGCTATTGATTTTGATTGGTTTGCTGGCATTGGTGCTGGAATTATCAGCTCCCGGCATTAGCATTGGCGGCTTAGTCTCGCTGCTCTGTTTTTCACTGTTCTTTTGGAGTCGTTTTTTAGGTGGCACGGCCGGTTGGCTGGAGGTCACCCTGTTCCTCATGGCGCTCGCTTTTATCGGCGCCGAGTTCTTTCTGATCCCGGGCTTCGGCGTCGCTGGAGTCAGCGGCGCTTTCCTGTTGATTTTCTCGCTGGTAATGGCGTCGCAGCGCGTGCTGTTGCCACAAAGCGGTGGCGGTTGGTCCGACTTGGGATGGAATCTGTTAGCGGTTTGTGGGGCGCTAACGGCATTTGTGATTGGAATTTTCCTACTAGCCGACCAGCTAAGTAATTTGCCGCTGTTTCGCCGCTTGGTCTTGGAACCTCCAACGCTCGGCGGGGTCGGCGGAAACACCTTTGCGGCGAGTAATAAACCCGTTCAACTTTCCCCCT
>CAZHTX010000260.1:0-8142 GCA_964535475.1 uncultured Pirellulaceae bacterium | reverse complement strand
ATCGCTTTACAATGTGGATGCTGCAAGCGATTGAGGACAATCGCTTTACAATGTGGATGCTGCAAGCGATTGAGGACAATCGCTTTACATTGTAAAACCGCTTTGCGATCACTCAGCCTTGGCCTTGATTTCGCCCGTGATCAGCAAACTGCCCTTGAGGTCATCTCCCAATGAAGTCTCAATCACGACCGGTGCGCGGAAGGTGCCTTGCTGTTGCTTGTCATCCTCAAAGTCGACTTTGATAAAGTGAAAGGGACTCGCTTTATCACTCAGCACCTTAAACTTCAAACGTTTCTCCTGCGAGGTAACTTTAGTAACTTTGAATGGCTGGTCGGCGCGGAGCGTGATGCGTTGAGAACCGCTGCCACCAGGTTCCAAGGGGCCAAAATGAACTGAAGCAGGTTTCACATCGAGCGCCGCGCGAATTTGGCCCTCCACCGGAACCGCGATGTTGGTCAAGCTGGGATCGTTCGTCAGCAACGTTAACTGAGTCTTGTAATCACCGACCGGGGCGGATGATTTGAGCTGCACCCGCAGCAGATAGTCGACGCTGTTCTGATTTCGCGTCGGTCCTTTCAGCTGCACCAATACATCGGAAGAAACGCTCCGTACATCCAGAATCTTGATGTTGGGACGCTTTTGAAAGCTGACTTTCAGTTCTTCGATCGGCTGCTGTCCCTTGGGAATCCCGCCAAACGCGATCTTGTTCGGCACCAAATTGACGTCGCTGAGGATCGTGCCACGGACCGTCAATTCAACTTCGGCGTAAAATGGTTTATCAAATTCGACCGTGATCTTGGCAGCTCGTGAACCCGTAAACGCGCTGGTGTTAAAAGTGGCGATCACACCACTCTCCTCACGCGACTTCACCAAATCGTCGACCACCGAAGGAAGCGTGCAGTTGCAATTGCTGCGGATCGATTTGATGTGGACCGTTTCTTTGTACTTATTGACGAATTTGAACGTAAACGCTGTGTCGGAATCGCGAGCAACGGTGCCAAAATTGTGGTCGGTTTCGGCAAACATATCTCGGGCCCATTGCTGGGCGGAAACAGGGGTGCTCAACAGCATCGTCACCATCAAGGCAACGATGACCAAGCCGATTCGATGACGAAGCGTCTGGTTCATTTCCAATTCCGTTCGACCGTGAAACAAAGAGGGATCATAAGGTGAGTTTGGGTAACATAGGAAGCATTCTGCCCTTAATGAGGGCTCCGAGCCAACCCCAATTCTCCGCAAAAGTCTACACGTCGGTAGGATCCACATGCGAAGCCAGTTGGTCGAAGCCGTTCAGCAGCTCTCCCAGCCGCTCGATCGGCAATCCGACGATGTTGCTTTCGCTCCCCGCCGTGACCTCTAGCCAATCGTTGCCATCTTGGTACCCGAAAGCACCCGCTTTGCCTTCCCAACGCCCGCTGTCGAGATAGGCTTCCAATTGGTCCGCCGAGACCGGATGCATCACCAGTTCGGTCCTGACGACGTCGATCAGCATCTGATTTTCGGGTCGCTTCCAGAGGCAGACTCCAGTGTAAACGCTGTGCGGACGTCCGCGGAGCAAAGTGAGCATTTCTTTGGCATGCTGGCGATCGACCGGTTTCCCGAGAATGCGACCTACGCACTCGGCCACGGTATCGGCCCCCAGCACCATCGCCCGATCAGTCCGCTTGGCCACATCGGCCGCTTTCTGCATCGCCAGCCGGGCGACCATTTCGGGAGGTGTCTCTCGACTGCAAATCCCGCATTCAGCCGCGTCGTCGGGGGGATCCACGATGAATTCATATCCTGCCGCAGTCAACAATAGCTGACGACGCGGCGAAGAACTGGCCAGCACCAACGGTAACCCCTGCGGAATCGGTTGAGGGTTGCGGGGGCTGAATTGAAGTGGGGGGGAATCATCGGCCGACGCGCTCACGGTTGCGGATCTCCTGGTTCGTGAGGAGGGCTGGGCGGTGAACTCGGTGGTGAATTCGGTGGTGGCTGCTGACCGCCCGGTGGCGGCTGCTGACCAAGGTTCTTCGAGGCACCTTGCAGGGATTCGAGCAACCGGGGGACTTGCCCCGCCGACAGGAAAATGCGAGCGCTAACAGCCGACTGCGGATAGAAACTGGTGAGGAAATCGAGGCTGAATTCGGTCGACCCATGGCCAATCATGACCCCGTTAGCGTAAGCACCACTCAGCACGGCATCAGGAATCTGTAATTCGTCATAGATTTCTTCGGCGGACGGACGCCGCGGCTGGGCCCCAGGTTCGCCGCCGGCCGGTTGCGATTGTTGAGCCGTTGGTGGTGCTTGCGGTGGCCCAAAACGATTCGTGTAGATCGCCACGTTTTTCATCAACGCATCAATGAATTGCGGCAGCACCGCGTGCGGCAGCACGATTCGCGAGGCGACGCGTTGCGGGCGGCCGATGGTTTGCACAAAGTCGAGCACAATCTCGGTCGGTCGTGTCATCACGATCACACCCGTGCTGAATACGCCACCGCTGACATGATCGGGAACGCGGGCGCGGAGATTGGGCTGCGGCGGCTGTTGCTCGGCTGGAGAGTCGCCCGGGGGCGGAGTTTCATCATTCATGATTACTATTGGGCTATGTGCGAAAGCTGTGTGCGAAAAAAAATCAAAGGCGTGGCATGTGGAGCTGACCAGTTGCAGTTGGCAAGACGGCGTTATGGTTCCACTGCCCCCGGTAGCGGCTCTTCGTAACCCAACGGGTCACCCGGTTCCAACGGATCCGGCTGGCCGAGTGGATCGGCCTCGGCAAGCAACGCGGGACGATCCTCTTCCAGCACTCGCTGGGGAGTCGCCACGCGAAGCGGCAAAACGCGCTGACCCATGGTGACCACCGCCAGTCCCCAAGTGATGGCACCGATGGTCAGCACCACAAAGGAGGCGGCCGGCGGGAGTGTGCCGGAGAATAACAGACCAATCGTCCAGGCCCAATTGGTCAACTGCCAATAGGTCCAATCTAAACCGCGAAACTCATTCCACCACAGCGCCAAAGAATATGGGGTGACCGCGAGGAAGCCGCCCACGATGACCATTACCGCTAGCCCCACTGCCGGTTGCGTCGGCGTCCGTTTGCGAATCAGGGCCATCATCAACCGGGTTAGGGTCAAAATCAGCATCATGTATCCACCGAACGTCATCATCAGCGGCACGGGATCGGCAAACGGCACCACCATCATCATGCCGCCTGCATTGGTGACGTTGTTGGGCGCCAGCACCGTCACGAAAAGCACCGTCAGGCAAAATGTAAAATAGGAAAGCACGGCGTAAACCAGCCCGGTCGCCGGGCCGGGAGTCATCCAGGTCGACCAAGCACGCTCCAGAAAAGTTGCCGGCATTTCCCGTCGCACGCGGGGCGTCAAAATGCTGCTCTCACTGACCATCAAGCCGCCCACCAATGTCCAGAAAGCCGACATGTAACAGATCGCGATGACCAACCCCATGTTGCTGCTGCGAGGTTCCAATAAATAGTAAATCAGCCAACAGACCACTGCGGATTGGTGCCAGATCAACGCTTTGCGGATGGGGGTTGAACGATTCTCGCTGGGCGGCGATAGCTCAGCAGCCGCGGCCCGCAGCAGCACCAGTGCGGCTGTTGCCGTGATGCCGATGATGATCACCGTGTTGGCGAGAAAACGTACATCAATTTCGCCAAAGAAGCCTCCTTGAATGATCTCGATCGCCAACATCGCGACGGTGTACTGGGCAATCATTTCAATGATTAACATCCCCACCAACATGCCCAACTGACCAGCTCGACTTTTGGGCAAGGCGGCCAGGAAAAGTCCAAACACCGTCAGCAAGATTCCGACCGCGATGGTCAGCCCCAGCATGCCGACGATCGAAGGCAAATCGACACCCCGCAACACGTAACTGAACGCCACGCAGGGAAAGAGGGCAACAAAATAGAGCATCATCTGCAGCGCCGCGCTGGCCAATTTCCCGGTGATGATTTGCATCGGTGAAAGGCTGGTGACGCTCAGCAGATCCAAAGTCCCATCGTCCACCTCCGCAGCCAAACTGCGGTGTGCGGCTAGCGGCACGACGAGCAGCATGGGGACGGCTAACACCAAGTAATAGCCAGTCAACAGGGTTTGCCCGCTGGGGACATAATAAATCCTCGGCATCAACATCAGAATCGCCGTTGCCGTCCAGCCCCAAGCGGCTACCAACAGCAACGAAAAAGTGATGAGAAACTGTCGGCTTTTCAGCGCTTGCCTGGCTTCCTTCACTAAGATCGGGTTTAGCCAATCTCCAACTCGGATGGTCACATCGTCCAGCCGGCGAAGCCATGCGTTGCCTGGGGACGTGGCGGGCAATTCGATCGCCGTCATTGCACAATCCCTTCCGTTACATGCAAGAATACATCTTCCAAGGATTTACTCCGGGCGGTGAACTCGGCTAAGCGAAATTGGTTAGCGATTAAGGTTTGCAGCAAATTGGCTTGGGCGGAAACGTCGCCGGTAAACTCGGCTCGCAGCAGTTCTCCATCGACAATAATTTTCTCGCAAGCTTCTTGAGACTGGAGGAAATCGGCCAGCGGTTGGGCGCCCCCCAGCACGCGAATCGACAACTCGCGATGCTGCTGGCGTTGCCGCTGAATTTCGTCAACCGAGCCGGTCGCCAACAACTGTCCCTGCTCGATAATTCCCACCGAATCGCACATCTCGGCCAACTCGGTCAGGATATGGCTGCTGACTAGAATCGTCTTGCCTTCGGCAGCCAACGTGCCAATCATCTTTCTTAATTCGATGCGGGCGCGGGGGTCGAGACCGGCGGCCGGTTCATCCAGGATCAGCACGGCCGGATCGTGCACCAGGGCTCGCCCCAAGCAGAGCCGCTGTTTCATCCCTTTGCTGAGTCCGCGAATTGGTTTGTCGGCCATGCCGGCGGCGCCCGTGAAATCGAGCACTCGCCGAACACGTTGCATTCGCTCGCGCCCCACCAGCCCATAAGATCTAGCAAAAAAGTCTAAGTACTCGGCGCAACTCACGTTGGCGTATGTGCCAAACGCATCGGGCATAAATCCTAATCGCCGGCGAACTCGCTCTGGATCATTGATAACGGAAAAACCATCGACAAAGGCATCTCCGAAACTGGGTAATTCCAAAGTTGCCAGAATTCGCATGCTGGTCGTTTTACCAGCCCCGTTGGGGCCGATATAACCAAACACTCCGCCTCGTTTGACCGCAAAGGAGACATCGTTGACGGCTCGGGTGGTGCCGAAAAACCGATGCAGTCGACGCAGTTCGATTACCGTGTCATCGCCGCCCGTGGTCGCTACCATTGCAGACTCCCCATGATGTAATGCACGCTTTCCACCGCATCGGCGCTGGGGACCGCGATCGCTCTTCGCTCCAGTGACGCGGTGGCGACAAACCAGCCCGGTGGTAACCTGGCATCATTCAAAATCATTGTTTGCAGTCTTGCTTCGAAGACACCCAGTTCGGCGTTGGAGCTGGTCCAAGGCTGATCGGTGGCGGTCTGGCGGCTCAAGATCTGTTCAATCTCATAGACCGCGCGGCGATCACGCGCCTGAGCACTGTAGCCGAAAGGCGGTTCGGGTTGATCTTTCAAATAAAGTTGCCGCAGTAGATTGCCTAATTTCTCGCTTGCCAAAGGTGTCAGTTGGCTGGTGCCGCCACTCGGGCAAGCGGCATCGGTTAGTTGCCAATAATCACCCGCTTGATCGGCCAGCAATAAGAAATCAATGTCCGCGCTGCAATTGTTTTGAATCGTCAGTTGCCGGGCCGTCGCTGTCAGAACTTTAATACTTTGTGGTCCGATCGCCGGTTCAAAGCACAGAAATTGGTTCTGCGAACGAGCCGGAAAGAACTCACCAAGGAACTGTTGATGTTCGTCGCTGAGCAAGATCTGACGATCGCTGCGTGGTTCTTGGCGTCGCGTCTGCCAACTTTCCACCGTGTCACGGACAGGGTAAACCGCCGCGTCGAGTGGAAATTGCAAACCGTCGTTTTGACGGAAGGCGGCAAAGTAGGTGGCCCGGGTCATGCGGGCCGCGTTACCACTTTGGCCGTCAACCCAAGTGATCTGCCGCGCGCGCACTTGAGTGCCAAAGCCATCGGCGACGAAGCCGTAACCAAATAGCATCAAGGTGGCCAGGGTGGCCAACACCGGCGCGATGATAAACATCAAATAGGTGCGTCCGGCTCGACGGGTAAAATGATAAGAAACCGGCCCCACCAATAAGACAAAGCCCGTCAAGACAAATAGAAAAGCATAGACCGGCGGTCGGGCCACGTTGGCCAGCAACCAATCCCAGTATCCGGTGGTCCCGTGCACTAAGGAAGTTCCTCGGCGATGCTGCCAAACTTGGTTGCTGCCCGACAACCGCCTCGCTGTGTGCCACAGTTGGGCTGAGCCGGGAAAGGGATCAGCGGACTGAATGCCGATCACCAAGCCGGCCTCGACGGGTAATCGCCGCAGTTCCGCTTCCAGTTCCGCCGCGGTCTCGCTGGCTAAAATCGGATGTCCGGCCGGTAAGCGAACGGGTAATTCCGTGCGGGGAATCGTGCGCAGCGTCGTGTCAGCTGCCGACATGGCACGGGGCAAGAAAGCGAGTAGCTGTTGAGTATCTTGTGGTGACGCCAGCGGTATGCCTGGTGTCAAGCTCTTTAGAATCAGCGAAGGCTCATCCTCAGGGTCCGGCAGCGGCGGTTGGACCGCGAAGAAATCAGCCATCTCCGCAACCGACGGGGCCGCGTAAGTCCAAATGACTCCACCGCTGGAAACCCAGTTCCGCAATGCTGCGTACTTGGCCGGTTGCGTGCTGTTAAGTTTTTCCAGTATCGGCCAAGCGACCATGACGACGTCGACACTCTCATAACCCAACCAGTTATCATGGGCGTCGGAAAATCTTAGCAACTGGGAAGCTTGCAGCGAGGTGGCTGTAAGATAGTTTAAAGCTTGATCATTTTCGGCGCGGACCACGTTGCGGGCTAATAAATATTCTCCGAGGGGAAAGACCATCGAATCGAGCGAGCGCAAGTCGGGAATGTGTTGCCAGGGCTCGGGCGTGGGGCTGACCAGATCTTGCTCGTCGGGCATGATCAACGCAAAACGGGGCATCACGTCCAGCGGGCTGAGTTCGATTCTCGCTAAATTGGGAACTGAATTCGTTAGCGTGGCTCGATAACCGGGTAAACTGCCCCCCGCATCATATAACTGTAATGCCCCGTTGAGTCCGAGAAAATATTTGGGCAGGTAAATCGATTTGACGCACGTGGCGGAGCCGGCCTCCAAGGTGAACGAGGCCAAGTAGATTGCTTGCGGAGTTGGCCAGTTCTGTTCCGCTTGCGGCAGCAATCGCAGCTGAATAGTGCGGTCGCCAGGAAATCGCCCGACGGACGAGCGGGCCGTGATCCGCAGCGGCAAATAACCTTCATTTTCGCCCGCCAGGATGGCGATGTCGCAGGTAAAGCCGTCGACCGCTGATGGCGTGCTGGGAAGCTTGAAGGTGGTCCAGCTGGTTCCGCCCGCCCAGACCGGGCTGAAGCAACTCGGCAGCCCGGGGAGTCCCGTTAGGCTACTAAGCATGAGAAGCATCAGGCCAGCAAAGCGGCGGCTGGGGAAGCATGTGTCGCGCATCGGGGGCCCGCTCATGAGTTCGTTTTGGGCGGAAGAATTTGGGGCGGCAGTTGGTCGGCCGCAAACGGGTTGCCTTGCAAGCGGTCGTCAACTTTTGAGCGGACAATGACCGCCGGCAGCCAGGCCATGACAAACAGAATTGTCGAGATCAACTTGAAAAGCAGAAAACTGCCGAAGGTCAGCAGCAAGGTGACGGCCAGCCTATCGCCAGCGTAGGCCATTCTGGCCAGCCAAGCGAGCAACACACCCAAGGTGAGCAAAACAAGGACGTTGCGAAGCGACAAGCGGGGTAGCAGCCTACTCCGCTCATTACGTTCAATCGAGGGTGTGGCCATCGCGTAGCAGTCGATTCAGGGTAGCAGGCGGCCTGGACGAATACCCACTGGTCCCCTCCAGGCAAGCCGCCATTCTAACGAACTTTACCAACGCTCTGCAAACGGGCGTTCCCCGTTAGCCGTTTTGGCGCTAGCCCACGGTTTCGTTAGCCGTTTTGGCGCTAGCCACGGTTTGCGTTAGCCGTTTTGGCGC
>CAZHTX010000259.1:0-8155 GCA_964535475.1 uncultured Pirellulaceae bacterium | reverse complement strand
GCGATGAGGTGTTGAAACAAATGCTGACGTTGCGGATTCACCTCGACGAGGTCACCGACGAAAACGGACCGTTGCGAGTTATCCCCGGCTCGCACGTTTCATCGACGAGTGAAGGCGACGGCTGGGATGCAACCGTCGATGTTCACGCCAACGCTGGCGACGTGCTGGCGATGCGACCGCTGATTAGCCATTCCAGCAGTTCTTCGGTCGAAGGCACGCGTCGGCATCGCCGAATCCTGCATCTAGAATTTGCTGCCACGTCAAAGCTGCCCGACGGCGTTACTTGGCACGATTTTGTTGTTCCGCATAGTTGCAGCTGATCTGGCTCCTTTTTCGTGTTTTGTAGCAAGCTGCGCGCTCCCTCTAACATTCTTTTGAGCCAAGCTAATACCGCCGACTCGGTATTTGATTGATTTAAGGTCGCGGCGCCCCGCGTCGTAGAATTGTTTGCATTGCCGTCGGGGCAAGCAATGCAATCAACCTTAAAGCATTCGACAGATTCCCTGTCGACACTGGGTCACGCACAAAATGGAGAGGAAAGGGAGATGTCAATCGTTGTCAGCTGCGCGTGTGGTGAAAAATTAAAGGCAAAGAGCGAGCTTGCAGGCAAGCGAGTAAGATGTCCGAAGTGTGGGCAAGTTCTTAGTTTACCCACGCAAAACCAGGATCCACCTCCCATTCGTTTTGTGTGTCAGTGTGGGCAAACGCTTCGCGCCAAGCCGATTCACGCAGGGAAGAGAATTAAATGTCCCTCGTGTAGTCAAGTGGTAGTAATACCGGGTGATCGCCCAGCCATCTCTCCGCCGACCAACTCGGTCGCTCCAGATCCTTTCGTCCCCAGCGCTGCTAGCAGTACCTTGTTTGATTTAGGTGATTGGAGCGACGATCCATTTGGTACCGGAACGCTGCCCGGCGGCCAGTTTCCGCCGGCGGCTAGTAGCGGCTGGGATTCTACCTTGGCGGGCGGCTTGCCTGCCGCTTCCCCCGTGCTATCAATGCCGGTTGCCGAGGCCCACTCCGCTGGCACGCGCCACAAAAGCAAGCTGGAGACGATGATTACCGCGGCGGGTTACGTGGCGATCGGCTATGGAGCTCTCCAGACGCTGTTGAGTGCCTATGGGATCATTAACGGAATTATCCTGCTCGCGCGGGTTGGCACATTCAGCGTCTTCTCGCTTGCCTCCTCGCTTGCCTGGAGCTTTGGTATCCTGGCGCTTGGAGTCTGGCTCGCCAGATTGGGCTACGAAATCGTGCGGGGGGACCGCGACGCACTCGATCGCGCCGGCCAAGCCAGCATGGTCTATATCGCGCTGGGGATCCTGCAGCTTCTTTTTATTGCTGCCGGAGTAATCACCGCCTTGGGAGGCGCGCACCAATAGTCTCCCCCTCGTGTTCGGCATGCTGCTGGCCGCGGCGTTCTGGCTGATCCTCTTGTTGCCGCCCGCCTTCATTCTGTACGTCGACCGGCAAAATCAATCGAAGCGATAAACCTTGAGGATATCTCGGACAGAGAAGAAGGGGGTACAAGAGAGAAAAGGAGCCAGGTTGTGCCGGGGTAAAACCGGTATTAAATAGAGAATAAAAGTCTCTTACGAAGCAAGTCCAGCCAACTGCTTCGGCCCTCGCCGGAGGTGCGACTGAGGTAACATGTCCTGCCGAGTGTCGGATTCGTAGGAAGCGTAGGCCAACTATCGAGCCCCAAAATCCTCACTTCCATGTGCCAAACATGTCCTGACAAGTATTTGGCATCGTTGTCGAGCTGAACAAGCTCATGCGGCAACGAGTGTTCCTTAACGTACATGGCGAAGTTGCGGGCCGGCCTGCTGGGTCATCCATTCTCCAGTCGGATTTGCTGTGAGAGGTGATACCCAAATCCGCCGTGTCCCTTTGTGTATAAACACGAGGAGATACAGATCCACCATCCCTTTGATCGTCCACTTCCGTTTGCAAGCAAAGTCGCATTGCCACGTGACGGAACATTTTATTATTTTAAAAAGAGTATCACGCACAGCTAAGACGCAAAGTTTTATCCGGACAATCTTGGCGAGCTTTGCACCTTTACGTGGGCGTACTCCATCGCTCGCACCCATTTGCGGAACGTCGAATAGCTGGCGACGGAGATCAGGTCCTCGATGCAGGCCCCAGCTTTAATCCGTGTTTGACCAGCCGTCGACACTTGTGATTGTTCAGCCGGATGCGGTCAGGTAAGTTGCTGCGAAGAATCTTGTTCTTCGTTTCGAGGTAGGTCACTTGCTGGGCCAATTCCTGCCGCGAAAGGGACGCAAGCAGGCTCAGCAGCGGATGGATGATAGCGGCCATTTTGGTCAGCGGAATCCTGGGATAATCGGAGTGGCGACGTTTTTGTACAGCGTTTAGAAGCCGAGGATACGGCGGACCTCGCTGGCAGCAAGATAAAACGTTGACCATGGACGGAAATCGGCAAACAGGAGACCTTACGACTGACAAGATCGCAACAGATTCACAGTCACTGACGCCGGAATGTGTCAACGACAATGAGACAACTTTGCAACAGTTAGGCGGCGAACTGCTGACCGACACGACTAGCTACCGCCTGGGTGAATCCCGCTTCGATACTCAGGCAAGATCTCCAGCGGAAAAATCGTTCGACCGCAACGGCCACGTCGATAACGATCTCGGCTGAGCTAGATTTTGCCGAGCCGTGTGACAATGTCCCTGCGCAGCACAGTATCTTGGAGTCGGCGACGGAATTTGCCGCGATACGACACGGCGGCGGGCATGTCCTCGATTTCAGGCTGCTGGAGCGAGACGATCGCCTGGATCAGCCGCCTGCCGAGTTCGCGAAATTGTTGATGCAAGTTGTTCTCGAGGTCATTGGTCCTCTGAGCGGTCGGCCGATAGCCGGGAAACTGTTTAATCAGCTCGGCGGCTTGCTGTCGGAAAGCCTCGGTCGCCTCATCAAGCAGGGTATGAATTTCGGAATCCGCGATTGCACGAGTGAGGCGATCAGCGTTCTCCTTGACATCTATGAGGTTTCTTTTCCGGGGGTGTTAGTGTGATAACCAACATTTTGCAGGAGGAAGCCTCTTTTCATAAATACCAATCCGGTCCGATGATGGGCTCATTACGCGGATCGCAACCACTTCATCAACGGTCGTATCAGCCGGTTCATGTTTTTCGGCCAAGAAACTTTTGACGGCGCAAACGTCTTTCCACGTTGCTTTCACCGATCCACTGTTCTCGCGGCAGACTGTCGGCAGGCCAGTTCATAGGTGGAATTTAAGCGCTGATTCATATCGGTCTTTTGATCGTCAGCAACACGCTGTCGATCAGATCCAAAGCAGAGGTGAATGTTTGATCGATGTAGTATAACGACCATGTTTTCTTGTCCGTCTGTTCGTCATCGTCATCGCGCTTGGGGTAGCCGCGTAGTTCCAATAGTTGAAAAGTACGCGGCAAGCTATTATCGATTTGGACGGCGTGGACAAGGGAGGGTTGATCGTCGCCGGGTTGGTTGATTTCGAGCAACAGACTGTAGGGCGTCGATCCGTCCGAGCTTCGCGGTCGGATGTAATCGGCAGGGTCGAAGGAACCGTTCGGGGTGGCTGCGGAGATGCCGTCGACTTCGCTGATCGGCTCCGGCTCGGTGGTTGGATCCAGCTTACCGGCTTGCTCCGCTTCGCGTTTGGCTTTGTCCCAACCGGCGTGTTTGAATGCCCAGTATGGCAATTCGTCCTGGCCAGCGGCGTCGGGAGCGAGCAGGGTTTTGATGTGATAGCCGCCCTGATTTTCCAGCCAGATCGCGACCTGCGGCGGCGACTGGGCGTCGTAGCTTGGCCCCGTCTTGACGGTCAACCGCAATTGGTAATCGGGCGATGGGTGGTAATCGAATACCATTTCCTCCTCGCCCATTTCGAATCGTTCCAAGGCGGGGCCCAAATTGCCGCTCCAGCGCAGCATCGATTGGACGGATGGCGGTTGCCACCAGAACAGCAACGTTAACGCGGATGTGCCAGCCAAAGCCAGCCAAACAATCTTGCCACGCAGGTACCGCGTCAACGGCCGCAAGTTATTGATCGCGTGCAGGCTTACTAGACCAATGAAGACAAAACCCATCAGCGCGTGCAGGCCGACGACACCGAGCGAAAACGGCTGGATAAACGCGATAACCCCAGTCACCGACAGGACTGCGAAGGTCGTCGCGGTGAACAGAGAGACGGCGGGACGATGGAATTTTTTGTAGCCAGGCATAAGCGGATCAAGCATCGCCGGGAATGATGGCACCGTTGCCGCGGAGTACATCATGGATTTCCCCCAGCGGTACTTCCAGCGGCGTGGTGTTCCGTTGTGCGGCCAGGGCAGTCGCGACCCCTGCCGCTTGGCCCATTCCCATGCACGATGCCTGCACGCGCAGTCCGGAATTCGCCAGCCGGTCGCTACTGACACAACGGCCAGCCACCATCAAATTGCGGCTGCCCTTGGGGATCAGTGCTCGCAGTGGGATGGTGGGAACGGTGCCTGGTTTTAGAGGCTGTGGTTTGACGCCGGTTTTCGTATGCAGATCGACTGGGTAAAACGCATAGCAGATGGCATCCTCAAAGACACGACCAGACGTGTAGTCTTGGACGGTGATCAAGGTCTCGCCTTCGATTCGGTAACTTTCCCGAAAACCGCTCTCCGGTTGTAAGTGCATCAGTCGTTTTCGCTCCTGCCGAACCTTATCGAGAATAGCTCTTCGACCTGTCAGGTTTGCCTCGGTAGCGGTTCGCGAATTCGTCGAATCCGCGCCGTGAACGTAAATGCGATGGATTTGGTTTCGCCCCGGCTCATGGGCTTCCCCCAACATAAAAAGAAACGAACCTGGCTGGCGTTCTGGCTCACGCAACCGCGGCAGTCCCAGCAGCCCCACCACTTCGGCTCCTCCGGTGCAGTCGATAATCTGCTTGCAACGTACACGACGCGTTGTGCCGAATCCGACGCAATCAACTTGCCGGCCGTCGTCGGTCTTGGTTACCGCCTGAGGAAACTCATAGTACGCGCTCTGCACTCCCGCGTCAGCGCACTTTTCTTCAGCCAGGATGGCGTAGAGAAACTGGTTGATATAAACCTGATTATGCCAATGCCGCTGTGGCACCTTGGCAAAATTTGGAAGTTGGCCTTCATCCAACGCCACGCACTCCGTGACCAGTTCCCAGCCGATCCCAGCAATGACCTGTTTCCCCCAGGCATCGAACAGCCCCGGGAATGCCACGCCACCGGTTGTCATCGTGCCACCGAGTTGGCTACCGCGTTCCACCAGCAAGACACTCGCACCGGCACGTCCGGACTGAATGGCTGCGATCGTTCCCGCAGTGCCACCACCGACAACCAGCACATCAACGTCTACCGCTGTTTCGGGTACAGCAGCCTTGGGCAAGGTGGAGGCGCTGACCTCAGTGGTGGAGGCGATGCTTAACCCCAGCCCCGCTGTTCCAAGAACTGAACTCTGAATAAAGTTTCTGCGACTGCTACTCATGTCATTACTTCAAACCGCTGAAAGGTGCTCGAGAGAGAAATCAAACGAAATGTTAATCCCCATTGTACGTCATTTTTTGTCTGACATCACTGAACGAACTTAACGTCGACGCCAGGCAGTGCTGCTTTAACTTTTGCTTTCAAGTCTTCAGCGTAGCGAAAGTCCTTTCTGCGTTCCGCAGTCAGGGTCGCTTCGCCATACTTTCAGTACTTCCAACGCATCGACCCAGGCTGGCATCCAGCGGCTGCAGATCAGTTCGCGATCAATTGCTAGAGTCGCCGCTTGTTGTCTTCGATATGTTCTCGCAAATCGGACGTTGCCTCCTCGACGCGTCCCGCTGCCAGTAAGTCGACGAGTCGCTGGTGATTTTCGATACCGACCTTCACATCCACCTTTTTGATGGCACCGTAGAATCGCCTGAAGAACACAACCAACAATTCGTTGAAGGCAACAAGTGGCTGCAAACCGCTGGCTTCGATCAACGTGCGGTGGAACTGAATATCAATCGCGATACACTGCTTTAGATTCTTCGCAGTGCGGAACTGATCAACCAGCCTCTGCAGGCTATTAATAATCGAAGAATCATCAGCCATTCGACGAACGACATGGGGCAGGACACCGGTCTCGATGATCACTCGGCTGTCAATGAGTTGCTGAGGGTCAGCGTCGAGCAAACCCGAGTGGAAACCAAGATGTTTTGTCAAGCGTTCCATATTTATTCGCCCCACCGTTAACCCGACTCCCGTCTTGGATTCCACGATCCCAAGAAACTCGAGGGTCTTAGTTGCCTCCCGCACGCTCAGTCGACTGATCCCGAACGTTTCAGCCAACTGGTGCTCCGTCGGCAAGCGATCGCCCGGCATCAGTTTGCCGTCAATGATGTACTGCTTAATCTGCTCTGAGACTTGCTCACGAAGCTTTGGGCGGCGAATGGTTTGCATGCATGATCCTGGGCACCGGCTCTGGCGAATGACTGAGAACCTATCCAAAAACCCAAAATAACCGCGGCTAGCGCCAAAGCGGCTAACGGTTTTCGGGGAGGCGATTAGTCAGATTATCTGACAATCGGTCCACCGTCAAGAACCGTCAAGACACGCAGCTGGCTCCCGCACACTGGCCATCAACGTGACTTGCAGTCCAAGCTTTTGCCATGGCGTAATAACCGGCGTAGCTTCTGAATGTCCAAGTCGCGACCGATCGCCTAATGCGTGCTATTTGAACCATTCGGCGATTCGAGCGGGCGCACGATTTGCACGTCCTCTGGAACGCTGCTGTTTTCAATGCCCGTTCCGCATGCTTTTCCTGAAGGAGCAACCCAATGAGTCGACTCAACTGGCTTCCCGCATTCGCCGCGGCAGGCATCCTTGTCCTTGGTAGTCTTGCCTATCAGGCCGCCGCACAGTCCGAAGGGAAGCAGGCCAAAGGGAAACAGGCTGAGAAGCCCATGATGCAGTGTCCGATGATGCAGGCAATGAAATCGATCGATTTACATGCAAGCAGCCCTGATGTGCTGATCGCCCGCGCAGAGCAACTGACTTTGAGCGAAGCACAGCGGGAGAAACTGCGTGCAATCTCGGAAAGCGCTAGAAAACAAGCCCGAGGTGTACTGAACAAAGCTCAGCAGCAACAATTGGAAGCAGATAAGTCGGGGCCGTTGACACCGATGGAACTGGTCAAACTCGTGGCGAAAGCAAACATTCAAGAACCAGAATTGGGTGAGAAAAAGATGTGCCCAATGTGCAAGAAGATGATGGAGAAAAGGGCGAAGTGAGGATCACGTGAGCAAGTACAAAGTAATCGAAAAGATTGTCGACGAGTTGCTGCACGAGCTGGGCCAGACTTCCAATGGATAATTTGGCTGCCTTGCTGCAGTCGCTCTCGAAGTCGGGTGATGCCGAAGCGGTAACGGTCCTGACGCGCGAGGATTTACAAAGCGTCTCCGCCGAACAACTGGCTGAGAGAGCGTTCCGATTCGCCAACGGCCTCCGTCAGCACGGTCATGCGGCGGGCGATCGCGTGGCGGTGATCGCCGACAATAGCCCCGATCTTATTGCCGCTCTGCTCGGTGTGATGGCAAGCGGTTGCATCGCCGTTCCGATCGATGTTCAGATGGAACAGTCAGCGACAAAGAAAGTGTTCGAAGACTGCGGTGCTAAGTCGCTCCTGACGTCGACAAAACGCGTCGATCGACTGGTGGAGATCCTCAAAGAAGACGGGCCATCAATCTATTTGCTCGACGAGGCAACCCATCACAGCCAATCCGAACTCCCCAGTTGGCAAACGCTGTGGAGTCACGAAACGGATCTCGCGGCAAACAAAGCCGATGGCGAGGAAACTTTGGAAGCCGATGACACCGTGGTCATGTTTTACACTTCGGGAACGACTGGCCCGCCCAAGGGTGTCCCGCTGAGCCACCGCAATCTGATTACTCAAATCGAAGCGGTCGAGCGATCCGGCATCGTCAAGGATGGTGATCGAGTTCTGTTACCGTTGCCACTTCATCACGTTTATCCGTTCGTGATCGGCATGCTATCGCCACTCGCGCTCGGGTTGCCGATCGTTTTGCCCCGCTCGTTGACCGGGCCCGATATTCAGAAAGCACTTCACAAAGGTCGGGTGACCGCTTTAGTCGGCGTTCCTCGATTGTATCGTGCGTTATAT